>CALPUT020000057.1 GCA_943326825.2 Chryseobacterium gleum
CCTTTAGCAACCCAATAATTGTAGGTAGGTTTCATTTTTAATAATGCTCTAACTTCAGCATCAGATTTATCTAATTCTTTTTGTTTGAAGTACATTTCAGCTAAAGAGAATTTTGCTTCGGCACATTTTTCAGTAGTAGTGTTTTTAACTATCCATTCTAATGAAGGTTTAGCTTCTGAGAAATTGTCTAGGTAATAATTTGACATACCTTTTGCGTATTCTGCTTCTAATTTGTTTGTTGGATTTAATTGAGAACTTTCCAAAACTAGTTTTGAATAATCTGCAGCTTTTTTCCAGTTTTCAATTAAGAAGTAACTTCTCATCATACCTAGTCTTGAATTGAAAATTATAATAGGAGTTGAACTGATTGTTTCCAATCTTTCATAATACGGAATAGATTCAGCGTATTTGCCATTATTAAACAATTGTTTAGAAACTCGAATCGCTGCATTTTCTGTATATCCATTTGTTGGTTCAGCTAAAGTTTGAATATATATTTCTATTGCTTTATCGAAATTTTTCGCACGATAATGGCAATCAGCTAAATGATTTTTAACTTCATTTGCATAAATCCCATTAGGATAAGCTGCTAAATATTTTTCAAAATCTGTAATAGCTTCATTTGTTTTTGTTGAGTCACCATAAACTTTCATTGCTGGCATATAGTACAAATCTCTTTCTTGTTGATCTTTTGAAATTCCTGCACATGGATATTTTTCAGCAATCATTTTAGCATCCTCTACTTTTTTCAATTCATTATACATTTCGTATAAACCTTTGGATGCTTTTTCGCAATATTCACTTTCTGAACCAAATTCATCTAAAATTTCTTTGTAAGCTTTCTCACATTTCGAAAATTCATGCTTTTTATAATATAAATCTGCAATTTCAGTTCTAGCGTTTTTAACTAAAACTGAATTTGGATAATCAGTTACTATCAATTGATAGTACTTTAATGCTTGATCATTATTATTAAGGTATTTGTAAGTAATTGCTAATTCATTTATAGCGTTTAATATATATTTCGATGATGAATAATTATTGATTAAGTTTTGAAGTGCAGAAATTTTTAAATCTGATTTTCCTTTGATGAAGGTATATGTTTTAGCTAAATAATATAAAGCTTGATCTTCAAAACCACCTTTTAAATCAAAAGCTCCTTGGTAAAATTTTGCTGCATTTTCATCTTCTCTTAACATATAATAACCATCAGCAGCCCTCATATAGGCATCAACTAATTTTCTTATGTTTTTCGCATTACTAGCAGTTACAATTTGAGTATAAAGTCTAAAATTTTCAACTCCTTGAGAAGTATCATTTTTGGCGTAAAATGAATATCCTATATTATAATATGCATCTGCTTTCATTAAAGGATTTGAAATTCCTTGTGAGTTGATATAGGCCCTGTATCCTTGTATTGCTTTATCGAATTTTTTAGATTGAAATTGTGCATCAGCTCCCCAAAATTTTGCATTAGCAGAAACAGTTGGGTCAATCTGATAAGTATCGACTAATTCAAATGTTTTAATAGCTTCAACATATTCTCCTTTTTGATACAATTCAATGCCATAGTTATAAGCAACAATTTGGTAAGCACTTTTTAAACGGATGTCTTTATTTTGTAGCTTGTCCAATGATTGTAGAGCCTTACCATATTTATTTGTTGTTGTATATACATTTACTAAGTATTGATAAATATCATTTTTTCGTTCTGATTCAGGATATTTATTTAAATACAATTGTAATGCTTCAACTGCTTCATCGTATGGATTAATGTCTAATTTGTAAGATAATACAGCATAATTATAAAGGGCATCTTTTTGAATTTTTGGATTCATCGTTATTAATGATGCTTCATTAAATGCAGATCGAGCAGCTGTTAATTTGTTTTGTTTTAGATAACTTTCCCCAATATGATAATACGCTACTTGACTTATACTATCTCTTTCTTCAGTTACTTTACTGAATAATTTTATTGCATTTTCAAAATTATTACTTCTGAAATAAGAGTATCCTAACTGATAATCATCTTCTCTAGTAGTTTTAGATGTTTCGTTGTATTTTTCTAAAAATGTTAGGGCTTCCTCAAATTTTCCGATTCGATAAAAAGCATCGCCAATGATATGATTGACATCATTAATGTTGACGATATTAGTTGTATCTAATAAACTAGATGATAATTCAGTAATTTCTTTGTATTTACCTTGAACATGATATATTTGAGCAATATAATATGGAACTACTTTTGAATATTTTACATCATTTTGTAATTTAATAAATCCTTCTAAAGCAGTTTGATATGATTTGTCTTGGTATGCAATGTGAGAATAATAATACAACGCAGGAGAGGCATATTGTGAACTATCGTCTTTAATTTCAAAAAATGACTTTTTAGATTCACTAAATTGTTCAGTTTGAAAATTTGCATAGCCTTTTTTAAAGTAAAATTCCGATTGATTGTCTTCTTCAATATCTTTTACATTCAATTGATTCAACCAAATAAGTGATTCAGAATAATCTTTCTTTTGATAAAAATATTTACCCAAACGGAAGAATATAGCATTGTGATAGATGCTTTCTGGATAATTTTGATTGAAATTAATCAATAAATCTACTGCATCATTGTGAAATAATTCAAGAGCAGAAAGTCCTTCGTAATACAACGCTTTGATATAAAGCGGATCATTTTTCTTGTCAAAATGAGAAACAAAATTTCTAAATTCATTTCTTGCTGCGCCAAATTGTTCTTTATTGTAAAGTTCTTCCGCTCTGTAAAAAGTCGCGTATTCCGAATTATATTTCTCCGAAGATTGCCCGAAATATTGGGTAATTACACTCAGAAATAAGATGACCAAAAATTTGTTCATAAACTATTTATTTGCCTTATATGACCTTGTTATCTTTCTCTCAATTCTTAAAAATTAAAACTTTTATATTTTATACAAAGTTAAATTAGAAGAAATGGTTTTAACCAAGTAAAATTAAGTGTGATGATGATGCTTTTTGTAAGTTGTTATAAAAGTTTTAAACGTGAATCTGTTAAGATTATTTCAGTAAAATTTTTCTTCTCATTCCTATTTTTATCACCTTTACACTAAATACAAGAGAAGTGGAACACGTTATTCGCATAAAAAACGCAAAAATCTATCAAAAAGACGCTTTAGTTATAGACGAAGTCGATTTTGAATTGGGCGAAACTGAGTTTATCTATTTGATTGGTAAAACAGGAAGTGGTAAAAGTAGTTTGTTAAAAACAATTTACGGAGAAGTCCCTTTGAAAGAAGGAGAAGGAACAGTTTGCGGATATGATTTACGTAA
Organism: Chryseobacterium gleum; assembly: GCA_943326825.2. Classification (GTDB taxonomy): domain Bacteria; phylum Bacteroidota; class Bacteroidia; order Flavobacteriales_D; family Crocinitomicaceae; genus CAIUKX01. The sequence goes on from CALPUT020000057.1 coordinate 3,319, forward strand.
CCTCAAAAAGAAAGAAGTTCCAATGCTTCGTCGAAAATTAGGTGTTGTGTTTCAAGATTTCCAATTATTGACGGATAGAACAGTTCTGCAAAACTTGTTTTTTGTAATGGGCGCTACTGGTTGGAAAGATAAAAAGTTAATGGAAGCTCGGTGTAGAGATATCTTACAATTGGTAGGGATTGAACATAAAATTAATGTAATGCCTCATGTGCTTTCTGGAGGAGAACAGCAAAGAGTTTCAATTGCAAGAGCATTAATAAATAAACCTAAATTAATTCTAGCAGATGAGCCAACAGGAAATTTGGATCCTGAAACATCAGAGGAAATAATGAGGTTGTTATTGGCTGTTGCAAAAGAAGAAAAATCAGCAGTTTTAATGGCTACACATGATATGACGATGGTTGAGAAATATCCTGGCAGAGTGACAAGAGTTGATAATGGTAAGTTGAAAGAGATAAATACTTTAAATCGATTTAATCCTTTTGAACAATTTGATTTTACAGAAGAGTAATTAAAAAATAGAGGAAAATTAGTAATTGAGGTTGTTTCAAAAGAACAGCCTCTTTTTATGGAATTCAATCTAATATTTTGATTCCGGTCAATACTTGAAATTGAAAACCTGAAGCATCAGTCATGCGTTCAAAGTTTACGGTTAATTGTTTTCCAATCATTAATATTTCTGTTTGTTGTAATTTCTTAATGTTTTCATCTATTGCCTGTACCATCAAGGCTGAGATATAACCATCTTTTTTGTTTTCACCCACAGTAATAAATAAATCTTTTCCAGTTTCAACAAATCCTTGAAATGTAGTAATGAATTCTCCTCTTTGATTTAAAGCATCCTCAGCATTTTTAGAAGAGCAATTAACTGTTTTACATTTCATAAAAAGCATTTGATCTAATTCTTCTTCAAAGTTAGCCTCACGAAATTTTGTATTTAAAGCTATTTGTTCATTTTTGTAAAAAGAAATTCGTTCAATAAATTTAGGTTTAACGTTAGAATGATCTTCAAATCTTTCTTTTGATACAATCTTGATTCCATCTTTGAAATAAAATGATGTCGTTCCATATTCTTTCGTTTGTCCATTTACATATCTTTGAACTAGTTTAAGAATCTTTTTATTTCCATCTAAAAATGCTGAAACTTCAAATTCTGACCCATCCTCTTTTGTGAACGATAAACTTCCAACTTCCATCAATGTATCATTCATGTCAATTTCAGCTACAAATTTCTCATATTCATCTTCATTTTTTAACGGGGTATATTCTGAATTTGAATCTATTCCTGAACTTTCTTCATTTGAAGAGCATGATGCTAAAATGATAGAAAAAACGATGTATAGAAAAATAGTTGAAGCTTTCATGTTGGTATTTTTTTAATTAAAATGCAAGAAGTTGTAAAAGTAACAAGTTTTCAGAATTAATTGAAGTTAATATAATCAATTGGATTAACGCAATTTTGATTATGCCATAATTCAAAACTTAAATGAGGTTCAATTTTACCATTTAGATATTGACCTACTATTGCTATTGGATCACCAGTTTGAACTTTTTCACCAGATTTTTTAAGAGTTATTTTTGCATGCTTGTAAATTGATATATAATCATTTGAATGTTTTATTATTATGGTGTATCCATCTTTTGAAGTAAATCCAGTAAAAATTACTGTTCCAGCTAAACATGATTTTATTTTCATGTCTTTTATTGTTTTAATCTCTATGGAACGATGTTTTTCCAAATCAAAAACGCTGATTATTTTACCTGAAACAGGATTTGAAAAGATAGTTAGTTTCTTGTTTTTATTATCTTTTTTATGAACAGAAGTATGCATATCTTCTTTCACTTTTTTAGCTATTTCTTTTTCATTTTTAGTAAATTTACCTTCATGTTTAGGTAAAATAATTTGTTGAATTTCTGGAATATCAGAACTAAAGGAATCAGCTATAATTTCGCCCTTTAATACTTTTTTAATATTTGAAATATATAATTCTTGATTTTCTATTTTGGAAGATAATTTTTGAATCTTATTTTCTTGGTTGAATAATGCTTCTCGTTCAATTGAAACATCATTTTTTATAGAATAATTAGACAAAAATCCTTTTGTAATTAGGAAAGAGGATGCTAATCCAGCAATAATAATTATTAAAAAAACAAATGAATAAAGTTGTATTTTACTACTCGTAATGGTCCATTTTACTTCAAAATTATCAGGGTTTGTGATAACAATTCGAATCTGTTCTTTTAAATTATCAATTCTATTTTTAAACCAAGCCATTTTTTTATTTTAGAAACAGTAAAACAATTCGATGTATTTTGCAGTTAATCAATTGTTAAATTATTACAAAATCTAAATTATTGCAATTGTAAAAGTAACGAATTCATTAAATTTACGTCTATATTCATAAGATGAAATTTTTAACTTTAAGTATATTATCATTTTTTTTTGTTTTTTGTTCTTTTGGACAGTTAACAACAACTGTTAATACGGCTGGAAGTTTAGTTCAAAATGTTCTTCTTGGACCTGGTGTAACTGTTTCTAATATTCAATACAATGGAGTTGCTTCTGCGATTGGTTCTTTTAGTGCTACAGGGACTAACCTAGGGATTTCCTCTGGCATTGTTATGACAACAGGAACTATTTACAATAATGGAAATGGACCTCAAGGCCCTAATAATATTGGGAATTCAGGGGTAAACAATAATGCACCTGGTTTACCTCTATTAACTAATCTTGTAAATGGAGCTCAAACATTTAATGCTGCAGTTTTACAATTTGATTTTATTCCATATTCTGATACTGTTAAGTTTAAATATGTTTTCGGTTCGGAGGAGTATCCTGAATTTGTGAATGCAGGATTTAATGATGTTTTTGGTTTTTTTATTTCTGGGCCAGGTATTTCTGGCCAACAAAATATAGCGAAATTACCTGGAGGAACGCCCGTAACTATTGATAATGTGAATAGTAATTCCAATGGTAATTATTTTGTTTATAATGGTACTGGAAGTGAATCACCTTATAATTCCTCTGCTTCATTTATTCAATACGATGGATTTACTAAACCATTAGAAGCTGTTTCAAAAGTAGAATGTGGAAAGACTTATCATTTGGTTATTGCTGTTGCTGATGCAGGTGATGGGATTTATGATTCAGGTATTTTTTTAGAGGCCAATAGTTTGAAATCTAAAATGCCAATTGATATTTCTTATAATTTATCCTATCAAGCATATCCAGATCCTAGTAAAATGATTGAAGGATGTGTAACAGCCAATTTCAATATAGTTCGTTCAGGAAATGCTTCTACGCTAGCCACTCCTATATCTATTCCAGTTTTTGTCTCAGGAACAGCAACTCAAGGGGCAGATTATACATCAACTATTCCCGCAACCATAAATTTTGCTGCAGGACAATCAACAGCATCGTTTTCTTTTAATGCAATAAATGATGGTATTGTTGAACCCGAAGAGAATATTCATTTATTATTTCCACTTGTAAACGCTTGTGGTGACACTGTTCCCATTGAATTTGATTTGAAAATTGAAGATGTTTTACCTGTTACTGTGACAGTTGAAGATACAAATGTATTATGTTATGGAGATCCTGTAATTCTTTATGCAACTGTGTCAGGAGGAGCAGGGCCATATACTTATTTATGGAATACTGGTGGTTCAACTTCTACTATTTCTGTTGGACCTTTAGTAACAACTAACTATACTTGTACGGTAACAGATAATTGTTTGCAACAGACTGTTAGTGATATAGGAACTGTTACTGTTCCTGTTTATCCTCCAATTACATTGATTGAAACACCTGATATTAATGAAATTTGTCCGTATTTATTTGACACTTTAACTGTTTATGCTCAAGGAGGAGCGGGAAGATATTCTTATCAATGGACTAGTAGTGTTCCAGAATTTTTAGGTAGAGATACAATGCAGCCAATACATCCAAGTGGAACAACTATTTATACTGTAATTGTAAAAGACCAGTGCGATTCAGTGAAAGCTACGAATGTTGTTTATATTGTGACGAGTCCTCCTTTAGAGTTAACTATGTCTCCCGAGATTGAAATTTGTCCTTTTGATTCTGTATTAGTTTCTGTTCAAGCGGTTGGTGGATATGGACAATATTATTATTCTTGGAGCAATGGTGTGTCGACAAATTCAAATCAATGGGTTCATCCATTATCTAACACTTCATATACTGTCTCAGTTTCTGATGAATGTCAAACATATGAAGTAGATGGCTCAACTATAGTCTCTGTAAATAAACCAACTGCAGATTTTGTAATTTCTAGTTCACCTGTTTTTAATAATTTGCCAATTACATTCAATAATTTATCACTAAATTCCAATACATACAATTGGTCATTTGGAAACGGAAATAGTTCTACTTTGATTTGTCCAAACAATGAATATATAGATCCAGGTTATTATACAGTTACGCTTGTTGCTACTGATCATTCAGGATGTAAAGATACCACATCCAAAGTTATTTTTATAGAAGAAGAACATTACATTTATGTACCTAATTCTTTTACTCCAGATAAAAACCGCTTTAATAATTTTTTTAGAGCAAGTACAATCGGAATCAATGAATTATCAGTTTCTATTTTTAATAGATGGGGTGAAGTTGTTTATACTTCAAATCGCGTTGATTTTGAGTGGGATGGTATTTTTGAAAATGCTGAAGTTAAGAGTGATACTTATATTTATGAAATTAAATATATTTCAAATTCAGGTTTTCAAGATACAATTATTGGACATGTCAATTTATTGAGATAGATAATTCTTTTTTAGAATTTAAACATCTTTCAATAGAACTGTTTTCCTTAATTCAACTATTCAAATTATCTTTGCACCTAGAAAAAATTAAACAATGAGTATTTTAGAACTTTCCGAACAAGAAATTCAGCGTCGTGAGTCGTTGAAAAAATTGCGTGAGATGGGGATTGAACCTTATCCTGCAGAATTGTATCCAGTTACAGATCATGCTGCTAACATAAAGGAAAAGTTTGAAGATAAGAAGCAGGTTTGTATTGCTGGTCGTTTGATGAGTCAACGTGTAATGGGTAAAGCTTCCTTTGCTGAGATTTTAGATTCAACAGGTAGAATTCAAGTATATTTTAACCGTGATGAAATTTGTCCGGGAGAAGATAAATCACTGTACAATGAGGTGTTTAAGAAATTATTGGATCTTGGAGATTTCATAGGGATCAAAGGTTATTTATTTACAACGCAAGTTGGTGAAATCTCAGTTCACGTAGAAGAATTTACGTTATTGAGTAAATCGCTTAAACCACTCCCGCTGCCAAAAACAGATGCTGATGGAAAAGTTCATGATGCATTTACGGATCCAGAATTAAGATACAGACAGCGTTATGTAGATTTAGTAGTTAATCCTTCGGTTAAAGATACGTTTATTAAACGTTCGAAAACGATTGCATCTATGCGTCATTTCTTTAATGATAAAGGATACATGGAAGTTGAAACACCAATCTTGCAACCAATTGCAGGTGGTGCAACTGCTAGACCATTTATGACACATCACAATGCATTAGATGTTCCATTATATTTAAGAATTGCAAACGAATTATATTTAAAAAGATTAATCGTAGGTGGTTTTGAAGGTGTATACGAATTTGCAAAAGATTTCCGTAACGAAGGAATGGATAGAACACATAACCCTGAGTTTACAGTAATGGAAATATATGTAGCCTATAAAGACTACAATTGGATGATGGACTTCACTGAACAAATGATTGAAAAAGTTGCTTTAGATGTTGTTGGAAGCACTTCTGTTCAAGTAGGTGAGAATACAATTTCTTTGAAAGCTCCTTTCAAAAGAGTTACAATGCGTGATTCAATTTTAGAATTTACAGGATTTGATATCAATGGTAAATCTGAAGAAGAATTACATGCTGCATGTAAATCAATGGGAATTGAGACAGATGCAACAATGGGGAAAGGAAAATTAATAGATGAAATTTTCGGTGAAAAATGTGAAGGAAACTATATCCAACCAACATTTATAACTGACTACCCGATTGAAATGTCTCCATTATGTAAACGTCATAGAGAAAATCCAGAATTAACAGAGCGTTTTGAGTTAATGGTGAATGGTAAAGAAATCGCAAATGCTTATTCTGAATTAAATGACCCAATTGATCAAAGAGAACGTTTCGAGGAGCAAATGCGTTTATCAGAAAAAGGAGATGATGAAGCAATGTTTATCGATCAAGATTTCTTAAGAGCTTTAGAATTTGGAATGCCTCCAACGTCTGGTATGGGTATTGGAATTGATCGTTTAGTGATGCTTTTAACGAATAATTCATCTATTCAGGAAGTATTGTTTTTTCCTCAAATGAGACCAGAGAAATTTGGTGAAAAGAAGGCTGTTGAATTAGAGGAGAATGAAAAAGTAATATTTGATATTCTTTCTCAATTTAAAACAATGAGTTTAGAAGAATTGAAAGAAAAATCTGCACTTTCTAACAAACAATGGGATAAAGGAATTAAATCTTTAGCTCAATTAGGTTTAACGAAAGTTACAAAAACAGAAGATTCTTTATTTGTTGAAATGATATAGTATAATAAGATATCATATTATTCGAGCTATCTAAATTAGATAGCTCTTTTTATTTAACATAAGGTTAATGTTTAAATTATTGAAAAACAGATATTTAGCGGTTTGTTTTTTTTAATGTAAATTCAAAAGTAATTTGATGTTAACAAATTAAACATTTACTTAATTCAAGAATAATAATCCAGTAATTGCATGATTACTTGTAATGTCTAACATTGCAATGTTTTAAAAGCTTTTAATTAGGGTTATGAAAAAAATCGTTTGCCTGTTTTGTTTAATTTCAAATTATTTTATTGGGATCTCTCAAAATGGTTTAGAAAACGTAATAGTTGAAAAATATTATGTATCAACTACAAATGATACTTTATCAAATAGTTCATCTGGGATATTACCTGTAGGTTCTGTAACCTATAGAATATTCCTTGATTTATTGCCAGGATATAGTTTTCAGGCAGCATATGGTACTCCGAATCATGA
>CALPUT020000058.1 GCA_943326825.2 Chryseobacterium gleum
CTATGCTCAATTCATGAAACTCTCACTATATTTGCATTCAAAATTATTGCAATGTCTGAAAATTCACGTATATCTACAGAAAAAGCTCCAAAACCTTTGGGACTTTATCCACACGCTAGAAAAGTTGGAAATTTATTATTCTTATCAGGTGTAGGACCAAGAACAGCTGGTTCAGATGCCACTGATTCTGAAGTGCCAGGTTTGAAAAGAGACAAACACGGAAACTTTATCGAATTTGACTTTGAAGCGCAATGTAGAAGCGTTTTTGAAAATGTGAGAATTATTCTTGAAGAATCAGGTTCAAAATGGGAAAACCTTGTTGATGTTACTACTTTTTTAGTAGATATGAAACGTGATTTCCAAACGTACAACAAATTATATGCAGAGTATTTCAAAGAAAATTTACCTTGCAGAACAACAGTGGAAGTAAATGCTTTGCCTTCACCGATTGCTATCGAATTAAAATGTATCGCAACTATAGATTAAACTTATGATTAACTTTATTTTACGCAGCATTTTAGCTGCAGCTTCATTGTTTTATACCGTTTATTTATTCGGAACTAGTCACTGGGGATGGGCAATTGTTATGATTTTTGTTTCAGCAATTATCATTTTGACATTTTTCAGAAACATCTACATGGTGTTAGCATTGAATCAAATGCGTTTAGGAAATACAGATAAAGCAAAAAATACGATTAACAAAATTACTGCTCCACAATTATTACCTAAAAGTCAACATGCATATGTATTGTTTTTAAAAGCAGTTATGAATTCTCAAGAATATGGTTTTGTGAAAAGCGAACAAATTCTTAGAAAAGCAATGTCGATTGGTTTAAGAACTGCTCAAGATAATGCAGTTGCAAAAATGCATTTAGCTGGAATTTGTGCTCAAACTAACAGAAGAAACGAAGCAGTATCTTTATTAGCTGAAGCAAAAAAATTAGACAAAAATGGAATGATGAAGGATCAAATTTCTCAAATGCAAAAACAAATGCAAATGGGTGTTCCCTCAAAAAACCAAATGCGAATGGCTCAAATGGGCGGAGGAAGAATGAAAACTCCTCGTAGATAGTTTAAGTCTTAGATTATAAATGGACAATATCCGAATATACACCGAAAGCTGGGACGATTATGAATTAATTGATGCAGGAGGTGGAAAAAAACTGGAACGTTGGGCAGATATCATTACGATTCGCCCTGAAGTTCAAGCCTATTTCAAATCGGAGTTGACATTTAAAGAATGGGAAGAAAAAGCCCACTTTGAATTTATATCAAAAGGTGGTCAAGCTGGTTTTTGGAATACATTAAAAGATGATATTCCAATGGATTGGAATATCACTTGGAATAATCTAACATTTCATTTAGAGTTAACAAAATTCAAGCATTTGGGCTTATTTCCAGAACAAGCAATTAACTGGGAGTTCATTCAACAACATCTGAATTCGTCTTCAAAATTTCTAAATCTTTTTGCATATACAGGAGCTGCATCATTGGTTGCAAAATCAACAGAAGCTGAAACAATTCATGTCGATTCAGTTAAACAACTCATTTCTTGGGCGAAAACCAATCAAGATTTAAGTGGATTAACCAACACAAAATGGGTACATGAAGACGCTTTAAAATTTGCAGAAAGAGAAGTTAAAAGAGGAAACAAATACGATGGAATCATCATGGATCCTCCTGCTTGGGGTATAGGAGCAAAAGGTGAAAAATGGAAATTAGAAGATAAATTAGAAACCCTTATTTCATTAGCTAAAGAACTATTAACGAATAAAGGCTTTTTAATTTTAAATACATATTCTCCAACCATCAAAACAGGAGATATTAAAAGATTAGCAAATCGTTATTTCGATTCAAAATCAATTGAATTGTTCGAATTATGGATGAAAACCACAACCGGAAAAGATCTGTATTATGGTAATGGAATTAGAATCAAAAAATAAGTAATATTCTATTTTCATTCTAAGATTCAATTTATAAATCCTAAAAATTGTATACTTTACAAGATTAATTCTACTTTTGATTTAACTTAATATAGAATTTGAACAATCAACAACATATCATTGAAGAAATTCGTCAGGGTAATGAAAAGCCTTTGATTGAAATTTATGAATTATACAGAAATGAATATATTGTCTGGGCTTCAAAAACATATAAGATAGATTCAGAATTAGCAAAAGATACTTTTCAAGATGCCGTAATTAGCTTTCGTAATAACATTTTATCAGGAGAACTTAAACTATTAACGAGTAGTATCAAAACGTACATTTTTCAAATAGGCAAATTCAAAATAATTAATTCCATTAAGAAAAATAGTAAATTGACTTACGTTTCCAATTTTCAATTGACTAATCAAAAAGATTATGAAGAATATATGGAAAAAGAGAATGACTATTCATTGGAACAAATTAAGATTGCGTTAGAAAAATTACCAGATGATTGCCAGAAATTACTAAAACTTCATTATTTTAATGAGTATGATATGGAAAGCATCGCTAGGGAATTAAATTTAAAAAATGCAGACACGGCAAAATCAAAAAAGTCGATTTGTATGAAGAAATTAATTTCTGAATTAAAAAAATTAACAATGCTATTTATGTTTTAAATGGATGCAATAACGAAATATTTTGAAATTTTTGAAGCCTATTCTTCAGATAATTTAGATTCTTTAGAAAAGTTAAAATTCGAAGAAAAATTAAACTCTGATATAGAATTCGAAAAAGCTTATAATGAATACCTTCAAATTGAAGAGGGAATTCGTTTACATTTTAAAAATGAATTCAAATCAAAACTATCTGAATCAGATATTAAATTAGACTTAGAACTTGAAATATTAAACGCTAAAAAACAAAAAAACAATTATAAAAAAATCTTATTACCTATTATCGCTATAGCAGCTTCAATCGCATTATTCGTTTATTTTACAAATAGACAAAGTGATGTATTAGAAGTATTTCCAGATGATTTTGGCTTTCCTGTTAAAATGGGAGAAAACCAATCAATTAATAATAATTTTGATGCCCCAATGAATGCTTATAAGTTAGAAGAATTTCAAAAGGCAGAAAAATTGTTTTCCAAAATTGAAAGTGATACTTCTATTTATTATTCTGCTATTTGTCAATTTAAACTGAAAGATTACAATTCAGCTATTTCTAGCTTTAGTAAAATATCAAAAACTTCAAAATATTATATAGAGAGTCAATATCGATTGGCGATACTTTATATACATCAGAAAAATGAGAGTAAGGCAAATGAAATATTAAAATGGCTTTTAAGAACTGAAGCATTTAAATATAGAGCCGAAGCACAACAGTTAATCGACCGGATTAATTAATTTCTTCTTGATAAATACAATTAAAATAGGAACTAAAATACAACTTAAAACAATTAGCAATTTTAGGTAATTGCTTTTCTCTTGTTTCACTTTTAGTTCATTTCCAATAGCCAAATGACCTGCCCAATAATATGGTGCGGCTAAATCTGAATTGGGCGCTGAATGAACCATTTCTAACTTTGCATTTTGTAAAGCTTCCGAAGTTATTTGTCCTTCGAATAAGTTGTTATAAAAAAGCTTGATTACTTCATTTGATGCTTTGTCATCAACTTCCCATAAGTTTGAAATTGTATTTACTACCCCTTTGGCATGAAAAGAACGAATAAAACCATCGGTTCCATCTCCAGAATAGTTTTTCCCTAATCCAGAATTACATGTATTAATAACCATTAATTTAGTTTTGTTATTCAGATTATAGATGTCTTCATTTCTCAAAATCGAATCTGAAAATACCAGTCCAGAATTTCTTGACAATTCTAAATCAATTAATCCATGTGCGCTCAAATGTTTTATTGATTCATAAGATTGAACGAAATTAGAAAGCGTTGCATTTTTTTGAGTATAGCATTTAGCTGAGAATTCTTTTGTTAAATACGTATTTAATTTTTCAGAAAATGGTAATTGAGAATATCCTTTATTATAAGGTGCGAAAGCGCTCATTTGTTTATCTATTTCTTCAATTTGATTCGAATAAAAAAGTGTAGAAATTGAATAGCTTATTTTATGAGTATTCATAAGGTAATCCAATTTTCGATAATCATTTAGTTTACTATTTTTAGAACTATTCAATAGTGCTTCAAAAGGAATTTGAGCAAATATACCTGATGGGGAGATAATCAATTTTTTAAAAGAAGAATATTCATTTTTCTGGAAAAGAGACTTTTGTAATTTGTATGAGCTTGAGATAAAATTATTGTAATTAATATCGGAAATTGCTTGATTAAAATTTTTTATTTGATTTTGAATTTCAATTTTATCTAAAGCTTGAATCCATATTTTGTTTTTTGTTACAAATAATATCTGTGGTTCATCCAATGAAATAATATCAATAAATAATTCATCTTTTGTTAGTTCAGCTTGAAATTTTGTAAGTGATTTAGCTTTAATATTCAATTTATTATTCCACTTCAAAATGTCAATGAATTTTAATTGTTGATTGGCTTCAAAAACTTTTTCAAGAGATTTTTTTGACATTTTCTTTTGCAAAAATTCTAATTCAATCGTTTTATTAAAAGGATTTAAATTGTAAACTGATAAAAGTTTATTGGTGTTTTTTGATTTGAATTGTTCAATAATTGAATGCCATACTGCAATAGACAATTCATTAATCCATTTTGCTTTTGTAAGATATGTCTCATTTTTAGTTTTAAGATACATATCCCGATGAGCAATCGTATTTAAAACCAAGCACATCAATAAATTGTTTTTACTTGTATTTCCCTTCAGTTTTACTCGATTTTTTTTAAAATTAGTTATATCAAATGCCTTCATGGCTTTAGAATAATAACTTATTTCTGCTAAAGTTTTATCTGGGAAATTTATTTTATTCAAATATCCGTACATCAATCCATTTACATACAGTGTTTTGGCACTCTCATGATTTTTGGCTCCATATAGTTGATTCCAAATTAATAATGCTTTATTATAATAATAGTTTGCCTTTTTCGAACTCTCAATTTGTTGTTGTTTACTTTCTAAAGTTGCATTTCCAAGGTTAAATGCAGTTAAATCGGTAAAGCTATTCGCCATCAAATGATACGTTTTGGCCAATTGAATAGAATCAGTTTTGAGGTTTAATAAAAAATCAATTGACTTTTGATAATAAGCTTGTACTTTTTGATATCTTATTATTTCCTCGGTATTATAGACAGTTTTACTATTCAATTTTATACTTTGACCAAGTATATTCCAAATTTTATAAATTTTAATCTCCTTTTGTTGAGCAATTGTAAGATTTTTAAGTAATCTTAAACATGAATCTGCATATAAATTCGTAGGAATTACTTCCATTAATTCAAAATGATAATTGCTTAATAAAGCATAATTCCAAGCCCTGTGATAATCATTTTTTGGATAGATTTTATTTCGAATGGAATTTGCTTTGCTCCAAAAATAAAGGGCTTCCTCCATATCACCATCTGCTTTTAATACATCACCTTTTGCCTGATAGTGTTGAATCTTTTTTTCTATTACTGATTTAGAATTCGTTTGTGTAATACCCAAAAAAGTGAATGAGCAAAGAGTTAGAAGTATTAAAAATCGTGGTATTATCATCTAGGCAAAAATAAGGAAAAGAATTTTAATTCAATTTTTCAATTAATTCGAGAAATAAAATTTTTCATTTTCAAACTTACCTTTTGATTTTTGGATTGATATAAGGATAAATGCAATTAATAATTCTAACAAATTAACTTATGAAAACAAAATTACTATTCATTGCACTGATGTCAATTTTATCAGTGCACTCTCAGACATTTAACAAAACATACGGAACTGCTAATTCTGAGCAAGGAAGGAAAGGAATTCGAACGTCTGAAGGAGGCTATGCTATTTTACAAAATAGTGGTGCATCATTTAATATTATTAAAACGGATTCTGCAGGAATTGTTCAATGGCAAAATAATTATTCATCATATACTACTGCTGGAATGAATGATATGATTCAAACAGCCGATGGAGGGTATGCTGTTGTAGGTCAAACACAAACTTCTACTTATACAAGTGGTAAATATTCAGTTGGTTTAGTAGTTAAATTCAGTTCTACAGGTGTTTATCAATGGCATACTGTTTTAGCTGGAAATTCAAGTGAAAATGGAGGTGTTGGTAATATTATTCAGAATTCTAATTCAGAATATTTGGTGTCAATTATTTACCAAGGGCATCCAGATTTTGGAGGTTCCAATTATCATCCGTCTATAACAAAAATTTCATCTTCTGGCGCAGTCGTTTGGTCACATGCTATCAACAATTCAGGGGGAGTAGCTTATCAGGTAATTGCTGATGGTTTAAATTATTATGTGGCTGGAAAAATTAATGGAGTTTATGGATATCAAAATTATGGAGGAAATGCTTTTTTAGCAAAATATAATGATGCGGGTACTCAAGTTTGGTTGAAAAATTATGCTTATGCACCAGTAGTAAATGGAAATTCAGATGGCTACACTTCAGTTTGTAAAATCCCTACTGGAGATTTCATTTTGACAGGAGGAACAACATCAAGTGGAGTTAGAAGAACGTTATTAACTAAATTAGATTTAAATGGAAATAAAACTTGGGACAAATTTTATGGTGATACGATTTCATTTAATAATATTACATCACTTACTGATGTTAATGTTGCTGTTACAGGTTATTCTACATTGAATGCTAATACGTTAGTTGTTTACAAATTTAACTCAACAGATGGTTCAAAGATTTGGTCAACTTACTATGGAGGTGCTAATTCAGACTATGGAAACTCAATAGTAGAACTGCCTTATAACAATTTACTAATCTGTGGAACTACTGCATCATTTGGTGCAGGAAGTGATGATGCTTGGTTGCTTAAGTTAAATTCACAAGGTAGTTTATGTACTCAACCATCTCAAGCTTCAACACCTTCAGGTAATTCAAATTTATGTATAAATTCTGCAAATACAACATATACAACAGTTGGGGCAAGTAATGCTTCATCCTATATTTGGAATATATCACCTTTAAATGCTGGTGTAATAACTGGTAGTACGACAAGTGCTTCTGTGCAATGGAATAGTTCATTTACAGGTACAGCCTCAATAACTGTTAAAGGGTCAAATGGGACTGGATGTGAAGGTGTTTATTCAAATCCATTAATAGTAACAGTAAATTCAAATCCAACTGCTTCAATTTCATCTCAAGGTCCAACTACATTTTGTAATGGAGATAATATTGTTTTAACTGCAACTTCAGGTTCTGGATATACTTATGAATGGTATAATAATACGGTGTTTATTCCAAATGCTGTCAATGCTAATTATTCAGTTACACAATCTGGGAATTATACTGTAAAAGTCATAAATGGCAGCTGTAGTTCAACAAGTTTACCTACAAATGTTGTTGTAAATCCATTGCCTACAGCAATAATTACAGCTTCAGGTCCAACTACTTTTTGTCAGGGAGGATTTGTTATATTAACTGCTTCAGGAGGAAATAGCTACCAGTGGAATTCAGGTTCAACAAATAGTTCAATAAATGTATTTTCAAGTGGAACTTCTTCTGTAATTGTAACTTTAAATGGTTGTTCTAAAACAATCTCTGAAAATATTGTAGTTAATCCGAATCCAAATGTAAGTTTTGGGACTTTAAATAATTTTACAAATATTAATGCAACTCCAATTAATTTAATTGGTTCACCAGTAGGAGGAACTTTTTCTGGACCTGGGGTTTCGGGTAATATTTTTACACCATCGAGTTTAGGCAATAAAACAATAAATTATACTTATACAAATAGTAGTAATTGTTCAAATAGCTATAGTTTATCAACAATTGTTTACGATACCACTGGGACAGTATGTACTTCCTATGATACAATAACTACTCACATTACAGTAACAGATACACTTTTAATAAATGTTGCATTTGCAGGATTAACACCGCCAAACAATTCGAACACAATAAAGGTATATCCTAATCCAGCAAATGATTTTGTCATTATAGACAATGGTAATTTTGCGATGATGTCTGGGTATTCTGTTAAGATTACAAATTCTTTAGGGGCTACGGTGTTTAATTCTCCAATTAATCAAGCAGTATTCAATGTGAGTACAACTACATTTGGAGCTAGAGGAGTATATTATATCCATATATTAAATTCTAATAATGCTATAATAGATACTAGAGAGATAGTATTGCAATAAATTTATTCTTTAACCTTCCACCAAAAAGAAGCTTTCCCAATTAAATTGGGGAAGCTTCTTTTTTTTTAAACTATGGTTTCTCTGAAAATGACAGATAGAATTGACTTATATAAAACAAATTTCAATTCAAAACTTACTTGTTGATTTTTGGATTGATAAATAAACAAATAGAATCATTAATTAAAATTTAACTTATGAAAATAAAATTACTATTCATTGCTATCATTGCAACCTTTAAGTTATTCTCCCAAATTCCTGCATATGTTCCAACAACTGGCTTAGTTGGTTGGTTTCCTTTTAATGGGAATTCAAATGATTACTCAAGTCAGAATAATAATGGGACAAATTTTGGAGCTACTTTAACCTCTGATAGATTTGGAAATATTAATTCAGCCTATGATTTTAATGGAATTAATAATTATATTTCAGTAAATGATAATTCTAGTTTACAGTTATCTTCTTCTTTCACAATTTCAATTTGGCATTACGATAAGACATTGAATATAGACTCTTGGAATAACATGAAAATAGGTACTTTATTAAGTAAAGTTCAAAGCAATCAAGCTGATGGATTTTGGATTAATGCTTTAAACACAAATTCTGGAGTATTATCATGTAGCAATAATAGTAAAACTACACAACAGGTTTGTTTAGGAAATTCTGGTTTTAGTTCTTTAACTTGTATTGATACAAACAATTGGAAGAATTTAATTTGTACATTCAGTAATGGTAGCTGTAAGATTTATTTAAATGGCGTTTTAGTTAATAATAGTACTACCACTATATCAAATGTTCCTTTAAATAATTATCCAATGTTTTTTGGATTTATGTTTCAAGCTTCTCAATCGGCATATTATCATGGAAAAATAGATGATATTGGAATTTGGAACAGAGCATTAACTACTCAAGAAATTACAAATCTTTATTTAGGATGTAATATTAATCCAATTATTCCAATCGTTACAAATGCAAGCATTGGTCAAAATTCACAAATTACTTCAAGTAACTCAAATTGTCAATATGTTTGGGAATCTAATTCCAATGATTTAGGCTGGACAGTAGTGCCTTCAAATAGTAGATATTCAAATGTTACAACAAATAGTTTATCAATAAACAATATTCAAGTATCAAATCATTTACAAGAATTTAGAGTAATTGTAACGCAAGGAAATTGTGTCGATACTTCAAATGTTTCAACTATTATTGTAAATGATACATGTCTCAATACTGTTAACGATACTGTTACAACTCACATTACTGTAACTGATACACTATTAATAAATGTAGCATTTGCAGGATTAACTCCTCCAAACAATTCAAACACAATAAAGGTTTATCCGAATCCAGCAAATGATTTTGTCATAATTGACAATGGTAATTTTGCAATGATGTCTGGATATTCTGTTAAAATAACAAATTCATTAGGAGCAACTGTATTTAATTCTCCAATTAATCAAGCAGTATTCAATGTGAGTACAACAACTTTTGGTGCAAGAGGTGTTTACTATATCCATATATTAAATTCTAACAACGCAATCATCGATACTCGAGAGATAGTATTGCAATAACATTCAACTTTTTCAAAAAGAGACTTTTTCAAATTGATAATGGAGAAGTTTCTTTTCTGGGTTGATATTTTTATTAAAGAATATCTTAATAATACCTCTCCAGAAAAAATAATTTTCAATTCAAACTTACCTTTTGATTTTTGGATTGATAAAGGGATAAATACAATTAATAATTCTAACAATTTAACTTATGAAAACAAAATTATTATTCATCACATTATTATCGACTATTACATTATTCTCATGTGGTTCTAATGATTCATCCTCAAATGAATCTAGTTCTGGTGATATTGAAGAAACAGTTAGCAGTTCAGAAGAAGTTCAATGCCCTCATTGCGATGGTTCAGGACAAAGAATGAATCAAATATCTGGTCAATTTGGTGATTGTGCTAGTTGTGGTGGAGATGGAATGGTTTCAAGTGATAATAGACTTTCAGAGTAATATTTAAATCAAATTTCAATGTCATTATTTTATAGGATTTTATATCTGTTTTTTATGAGCCTCTTAATTGTTGGATGTGCTC
>CALPUT020000059.1 GCA_943326825.2 Chryseobacterium gleum
ATTTTTTAACTACTCAAAAGTAAAGCATATTTTACAAAAAGCTATCTTTTTGAGCTATCTTTTTACTTAATATTGACTTTTGGATTCCTTATTTCATAAAATTTACAATTTGCATTCGACAATTGTATACTTTCAATTTTTCGATCCCATAAATACACTTTCAATAAAACATCTTCTTTCGTTATTTTCTCTAAAATAAAATGATGTAAAAAATGATCGTTAATTAATTGTCCTTGATAAGTTGTTTCAAATGAATAATAAAAATTATTCGTTACTTGATTTTCTTTATCAAACGTTTGAAGTACTAACTGAATTTTATTTTTTGGTTGATACGTTTTTAATTTTCCTTGAACACTTATTTGTAAAGCTTTTCCATTATATCGATTCAACGAATCTTCTTCTAAAATGGTAATGAACTCTTGTGCTAAATTTCCATATGAAATAGGCTTAGAAGTGTAGAGTAAATCTTTAATCAATGGTACTTTTCGTTTAAATGCTATATAGGTATTAGCAGGGTCGTAGGCAAGGGTGTCGTAATAATTTAAAATATTTTTATTTGTGAATTTATCCGTATTTGTAATAATGTAATCAGTCAATACCGCATCTGGATTTGAAATATTATAAACACTTGCTTTCACTTTTTGAAATGATTCTCTAAAAGGCCAATTCCAAGCCATTGTTTGATAAATCATCAAACTTTCAGAAGGTTTAATTTGAGCTTTTACTTTATTGTAAATCAAATCTGTCAGTCTTTGTTCAGGTGAAAAAGCAGATGAATGGATATTCAAATGGAAAAGAAAAATAACGGGGAACACTAAAAAGAGGTATTGAATTTTCTGGGTTAATTTAAATTGATCTAAAAAGTAAAAAAGCATTAATAAAAATGGTATAACCAAATAAAATGCTGTTCGATCCTCTGGATAATTAACATTTAAAAACTTAGCTAAGAAGATAATAGCAACAATATTTCCAAAAAATAAAACTGAATAAATTAAAAATTGATTTGTGAAACACTCTTTTAGTGACGATTGTATAATTCGCTTAATCAAAAAGTAAATTGAAACAACAAATAAACCCAAATAGAAATACATCAAAAAATCATCTTTCAAGAAAATGATATATTGATTCAATGTTTTTCCAGTAACATCCCATATTCCTTCCAATGAACCATAATACAAAGCGCCATGTTCTTTTAACTCAAAACTAAATTTGATAAATGGGGAAAGCAGGAATAAAAATGAAAAATGGAAAAGTAAATGAATGAAATGGTGTCGCTTTTCTATCGAACGATAATGGATGAGTTGGTTCAAACAGATAATTCCAAAAATCATTAAGCTTGTTACAATAAAAGTCAAATTAGATGAAATTGCTAGAATTAAAAACACATAGGTTAATAATAGCGTACTTAATTTATGGTTACGAAAATAATTTTTTAGAAATACCAATGCACAGATAAAAAAACCTAAAGACAATCCGTATCCTCGGCAAAGAGCAAAATATTCAATAATTATAGTTAATGAACAAAAAGTTAGCAATGCTATCAACCTTAAATTTTTGGTCTTTAACTCTTTTAATAATTCTCTTAAACCAAAAAAATAAAGCACGAATGCGAAAAGGTTTGGAAGTCGATAAAGGCTAATATTATCTTTGAATATTGGATATAATTTGTTACATATAAAAGAGTTTAGCAAATGATTATTTGCATCCCAAACAATTGTTTCTCCTTTAAAATCTCCTTGATAAATATAAAACATGAAAGTTGCTATTTCATCATGCAGTGTTTCATTAAAGAACACACGCACAAGTAAATAACAAAAAACAAAAAGGAATAGCGAGATCGTTATTCCTTTTTCAAATTTTGATTCATGAATCACTATTATTTATTTGATTGAACAGTTCTTTGCTCAATTCTTTTCTCAAACTTTTCTCCTTTAAAAATACGTTGAACATAAATTCCTGGAGTATGAATATCATTTGGATTTAATTCACCTGCTTCAACTAATTCTTCTACTTCAGCAATCGTTATTTTTCCAGCTGTTGCCATCATTGGGTTAAAATTTCTAGCTGTTGCTTTATAAATTAAATTTCCTTCTGTGTCTCCTTTCCACGCTTTAACTATTGCGAAATCAGCTGTTAATGCCGTTTCTAAAATATGAGGTTTTCCATTGTAAACTCTTACTTCCTTTCCTTCAGCTACTTCGGTTCCGTAACCTGCAGGAGTGAAAAAAGCAGGGATTCCTGCACCTCCAGCACGACATCTTTCTGCTAAAGAACCTTGTGGAATTAAATCAACTTCTAACTCACCTGACAACATTTGTCTTTCAAATTCATCATTCTCTCCAACATAAGAACTAATCATTTTTTTGACTTGTTTCTGCTGAAGTAATAATCCCAAACCAAAATCGTCAACTCCAGCATTATTAGAAATACAAGTTAAATTCTTTTTACCCAATTTTACTAATTGAGCAATTGAATTTTCTGGAATTCCGCATAAGCCAAATCCTCCAACCATCAGAGTCATATTGTCTTCGATTCCTTTTAAAGCTTCTTCAACGTTATTTACAACTTTATTCATTTTATTATTTTTAATCAATTTCAGGAATTAAATTCCAAATGTATCTGTTAACGAATCTTGTTCTACCTCATCTGCAGCAGGCGGTAATATTTGTCCACTACAAGAGAACTCACTTTCATCTATATCTTCAGGTTTCTCAAAAGCAGTTGTAGATATTCCAATTTTCGGGTCTTTATAAACTTTCTGCATATAATATCCATAAATTGGTAAGGCCATTCTAGCTCCTTGCCCCCAATTCATAGATCTAAAACGTACCGAACGATCTTCTGCTCCAACCCAAACTCCAGTTGCTAATTCAGGTGTTAAACCAATAAACCAACCATCTGAATTATTTTGTGTTGTACCTGTTTTTCCAGCTGTTGGTGCTGTTACATTACCCCATGATTGACCTCCTCGAAGACTTCCTGCAGTTCCGAAACGAACTACGCCTTCCATCATTCTCAATGTTTCATATGCAACTGTTTCATTTAAGACTTCCTTAGAATATGGTTTTGCATTGTAAATAACATTACCATTTCTATCTTCAATTCTCAAAATTGTTGTCGGACGATTATAAATTCCGTGATTCACAAACATTGCTTGAGCTGCTACCATTTCATATAATGATAAATCCATAGATCCTAAACACATCGCTGGAACTACATCATTTGGATGTAGCTTAATATCCATGTTTTCTAACAATTTCGCTATTGTTCTTGGACCTGCAACACCACCCATTTTTTGCATTACACCAACAGTAATATTGTTTTTAGATTGTGCTAAACCATTTGCAACTGAACACATCCCTCCAGACATTCCGCTCGCATTTTTTGGACACCAACGGTCATCAATAACTCCGTCAGCATTTCTCAAATCAACACAATGTGCGATATCAGGAATCATTGTACAAGGTTTAACTACTCCCATAGCCAAAGCAGAGGCATAAACAAAAGGTTTTATTGTTGAACCAACTTGTCTTCTCCCTTGTCGAACGTGATCGTAAGCAAAGTGATCAATATTTACTCCTCCAACCCAAGCTTTCACAAAACCTGTTTGTGGCTCGATAGAAACTAAACCTGCATGTAAAAAAGATTTATAATATCTGATTGAATCATCTGGAGTTAATGTCGTATCTTTTTCTCCTTTAAAGGTAAATACACGCATTGTCACAGGTGTACTAAAAGCCTTTCTAACATCTTCGTTTGATGCTCCTATTGCTTCCATTTGAACGTAACGAGGAGAATTCAAACGTGCAGAACGCATAATTCCATCTATTTCTTCTTCAGTTGCATCATTTGAAAAAGGAAAATGTTTTAAATGTCTATTATTGTCGTCAAAAGCCGGCTGAAGATTCTCTTTTAAGTGACGTTCCATTGCATCCTCAGCATGCTCTTGCATATCAATGTTGATAGTAGTATAAATTTTTAAACCATCTCCATAAATATCCCAAGGTGCACCATCTTCTCTTTTATATTTTAAAGTTCCATCTGGCTTTTTCTCTAGTAAGATATTTGTTAATTCTTTCCGAAGTCCTTCTCTAAAATACGGAGCCATTCCTCGCTTGTGATCAACTTCTTGAAAATTACATTTTAATGGTTTTTCACAAAGTCTTTCATACTCTTCTTGAGTCAATTCAACACGTAAAGCTGTGTTTTTTGATTTACTGTTTTTTAACCACTGAAATAATACTTGATTCCTTCTTTTTACCGCTCTTAAGCTATCTTCGCTTCTTTTTTCAGCAATTTCAGCTTTAGTTACTTTATTTTCTGGAACTTCATTTTCTTCAGCTAAATAGGCTCTATAATTTTTAATTTGAAATGAATGAGGGTTGTAAAGTGTTGGGTTTTTACACATTCCGATTAACATTGCTGCTTCATCTTTAGTTAAGTCTTTTGGTTTTTTATTGAAGTAAACTTTTGCAGCATTTTCTATTCCCACTGCATTGTATAAGAAATCAAATTGATTCAAATACATTGTAATGATTTCTTCTTTGGTATATCTTTTCTCTAAACGAGTCGCAATTATATTTTCTCTCGCTTTTTCTCCAAGTCGACTAAATATTCTTCCAATTTTAGATGAAGAATTACCAGTATATGCTTCACCATTTGCACGTGCAATATTTTCTTTATCACGTTGTTGAAGTGTAAATAATAATTTTGCTAATTGCTGAGATATTGTCGATGCTCCTCCAGCCCCACCAACACTTAATACCGCTCGTCCAATTGCTTTAAAATCTACACCTGAATGATCTACAAAACGTTCATCTTCTGTTGAAATTAATGCATCTGTTACATATGGGGAAATTGCTTTATAAGGAACACTCGTTCTATTTATTTTCCAATATCTTCCTAATTCTGATTCTCCATCATCTGCAAATACAACTGAAGCTAACAATTCTGGTGGATTAGCTAACATTGCAACAGGTGGAAGATCATCCTCCGATTGAAATAATAACAAGCATGAAACCAATACTAATGGAAACGTAGCTATAAACCAAAACAAATAAGTTGCTTTCTTTTTCTGTTTATCGCTGAAAACAAATTGTTTAGAGTTATTTTTATTGCTCATTTTTTATAAATCTAATTTTATGTAAAAATAAAGAAATCTTTGATTCAATCGCCATTTCTTTTTAACTGATTTTATTGTAAAACATGGCTTCTCTGACTATCTAATTTAAGTAAAATAAACATCAACATTGAAAACGACATCATTGAAGAACCTCCATAACTGAAAAACGGTAATGGAATACCAATAACTGGTGCAAATCCAATATTCATTCCTATATTAACCGCTAGATGGTAAAATAAAATCATCACAACTGAATAGGCATAAACTCTATTAAATCTTGATCGTTGTCGTTCAGCTATCATGATGATTCTTAGAAACATAAACATGTATAAAACTATTAAGATAAATGTCCCTATGAATCCCCATTCTTCGGCAAATGGACAAAAAATAAAATCGGTCTCACTCTCTGGAACGTGATTACTTTCAATCGTTGCAACTGATGCATTTGTGTATCCTTTACCTAACAATCCACCTGATCCAACAGCTGCCATTGCACGATTTCTGTTATAATCTTCCCCATTTGGATCTTCACGTAATCCTAAAAATAACTCAATACGATCTTTTTGATGCTTTTTTAAACCTTGGAATAAATAATTTACGCTTGAAGCTATTGATGCAGAAAGCACAAATGCAATTATAATTACAGTTGTAATTCTTCTTCTTTCTCGCTTAGTAGAAATAAATCGTAGAAAAATAAAAGCAATTAAACAGAATACTATCAACGAAAGTATTACCCCAAAAAATCCAGGAATTGCAACGCCTGGTAAAAAGTTAAAAGTAATAGTGTTATTACTTAATAAAAGTGTCACAATACATAAGAAAACTATCACAAACATGATAGGAATAAAGTGAGTCCCTACCCATGTTTGTTTGAATTTGATTCCAGGGATCGTGTTAACTAATTTCAAAACCAAAGGATCATATGTTAATCCTTCTCTATACATCACGAATAAAAAAGAAGTAAATACTACAAAAGTTCCTGCATCTGGTTGTAATAATATTAAAATCATAGGTACAATCATGATTGCATTGGCCACCAAAACAGAATTTAAATTCTGTTGTTTGATATTCAATGAACTGATGTATCTTGCTAATAATAAGGCTGTGCCTGTTTTAGCAAACTCAGCTGGTTGAATACCAAATCCGCCCAATTGTAACCAAGCTCTTGCTCCATTAATAGGAGGCATAAATAAAACTATAATTAATAAAACTAAAGTTGATAAGTAAATTGGAACCGCAAATTTTCGATAAATCGTGGAATCTATTAAAAACACCATTAATCCTAAAAAAAGTGAAACTCCAAGCCAAACGACTTGTTTACCATATTTTTGAGAATAATCAAATAAATTTGGATGATCTGGATCTAAAGCCGTGGAATAAACAGTCGCCATTCCCATTATTAAAAATAGAAAATACGTTATTAATAAAGGCCAATCTAAATTGCTTGTTAATTTTTCACCCTGTCTCATTCTTTATTTTTTAAACGACGCTTCTAAAATTCGTTTTTCTTTTTCCTTATCTTTTATTTTTCGTGTTAAATATTTTTCAATCATTAAACTTGCTGTTGGTGCTGCCCATGTACCACCAAAACCAGCATTTTCGATGAAAACTGCAATTGCTATTTTAGGTTTATCCATTGGAGCAAAACAAGTAAAAACAGCATGATCTTCTCCTTGTGGATTTTGAACTGTTCCTGTTTTTCCACATACAATAATTTTCTCCTCGTTATTAATTTTAGCTCTTCCTCCTGTACCACCATTTACATAGACCACTCTTCTCATTCCTTCAATAATTGGATCAAAATGTTTTGAATCAATCATTGATCTATGTTTTATTCTAAATTGAGGTAATGCTCCTTTTTGCCCAATCGATTTAACAAAATGAGGAGTGTAATACCAACCTTTATTAGCTATTATACATGCTATGTTAGCCATTTGCAAAGGTGTTAGCTTTACCTCACCTTGACCAATGGAAATTGAACGAATTGTTGAAAAAGCCCATCTTAAATGACCATACCATTTATCATAATATGCTGAATTTGGAATCAATCCTGGTCGTAAACCTGTAGCATCTGAATCAAATTTCTGACCTAATCCAAAGCTCATCATGTATTGATGCCATTTATTCAATCCGATTTCGGCATCTGCAAAAACACTTTTCGCTTTGCCTTGTTGTAAAATTCTTCTCGTTACGGCATAGTAATATGGATTACACGAAAATTTGATTGCATCAGATAAATTTCCAGCACTTGGATGATTATGACAACCTACCATACCTTTATTACAAGGAAATCCAGACTCAGGTGTAATAACACCTTCTTGCAAACCAATTAATGATTGTAATAATTTAAAGATAGAACCTGGTGGATACTCTGCTGCTAATGGTCTAGGAAACAAAGGCATATCTTTGTCCAAAATTAACTTAGGATAATTTTTTGCAATATTTCTATTTCCTACCATTAAATTTGGATCATAGGTTGGTGATGAAACAAGAGCTAAAATCTCACCTGTTGAAGGTTCAATAGCTACAATACATCCCCTTTTTCCATTCATTAACTTTTCTCCATATTCTTGAAGAAGAATATCAATTCCCAGTTTGAAATTTGGACCTTGTCTAGCAATTGTATCGTAAATTCCATCCATGTATGGTTTCAACTCATTGTTTCTAGCGGAAGTTACAATGTATCGTATCCCTTTTTGACCTCTTAATTCTTTTTCATAGAAACGTTCAATACCTGCACGTCCAATATTATCGCTCCTCCTGTAAAAATGATCTTCTTTTATTTCTTCTTCATTAACTTCTGATAGATAACCGAAAATATTAGCTCCATTTGGATAAGTATAACTTCTCATACTTGTAATTTCCTCATAAAATCCAGGAAATTTATCTAAATGTGGCGCAATTGTAGCAATTTCTTCTAATGTCATCTCCTTAATAAACGCATATGGTCTATCACTTTGATAATTAGGTTTTTTCTTATAATTATCGTTTTTGTCACGATAAGTTCCCTGCTCTTTTACGATTGCTTTAAAACGAATTGAAACTGAATCTTTTGACCAACCTAAAACTTTAGCGAAAGCTATTGTATCTAAATTCTTGATATCATCTTCGATAAACATCAAATTATAATACGTCCGATTTGATACTACTTTTACTCCTTTTCGGTCAAAAATCGCACCTCTAGGCGGAACTATTTGTTTTCTTTTTTCAGCAATTTCTTGAGCCCTTAATGTCCAAGAATCATCTATTACCTGCATGAAAAATAACCGAACAATATAAATTATTCCTACTGTAATAATAAATACAATGATTACATACTTTCTTGCGTCGAAATTCATCTTTCTTTTGGCTTACTAACGAAAACTACTTGTAAAAGTATACATAGAAGATAGGATATTGGTAAACTTAAAATAGTTTTTTGAAAAATAAAAAATATCTCATTCCATTTAAACATTTCAAACATGAAAAACCAAAAATGATGAATCAATAATAGTATTCCAAATACATATATAAACCATTTTTGACCCATTTCAGAAATTGATCCTTCTTTATTCGAATCATATCCATCACGTGGAGCAAAAATCTTGAAAATAAAAGGACGCAAATATGCTAGAACTAAAAGCGAGGAAGTATGAAGGCCATATGTGTTTGATAATGCATCAATACTTAATCCCATGATGCAAGCTATTACTAATAATAACATTGCATTGATTTCAAATGGAAGTAACACAATAAACAAGGGGTAAATCATTGGATGAATCCCAAGACCTACTTCCAACTGATTGAAAATCAATGATTGCGCTAAAATAAAAAATAAAAATCTAAATAATTGTACTAAGATTAATCTCATTCTTCTTTATCTTCTGGTATTGTTTCCTCTAATATACTTTGTTCTTCTTGAAATAAGTTCTTTACGATATAGACATTTTGTATTTTTCTGTAATCTTCCGAATATACTAATGAAACGTCCCAAAGTGGTTTTCCTTCAATAGTTCCCAACTTTAAAATTCTTCCAACCATAATTCCTCTTGGAAAAATTCCTGATCCTCCTCTGGTCACTACTTTTGACCATTTTTTTATTTTAATATCATTCGAAACACCATCTATTGAGCCTATTCTTGCACTTCTCCCATTCCATTTCAACAATCCAAATGCTCCTGAATTTTCAATCATTACATCTAAATTGATATCAGCAGTAAGAACTGATTTAACAACTGCATAATTTGCACTTGTATTGTGAATTACTCCGACAATTCCTTTATCAGAAAAGACACCATCACCTCTTTTTACACCTTTTGCGCTTCCGATATTTAATGTAAAGTAATTGTTTCTTTTATCAAATGTTGAGTTAATTACCACTGCAGGTATATAATCATATTGCTGTTTAAATAATGTATCGTTTATTTTAACAATTCCATTACTTAACCTTATAAAGGTATTTGGGTTCTTTTTTCTTAATAGAACATTCTCTTTTTGCAATTTTTCATTATTTGAGCTTAAATTCCAATGTTTTGTAAATGAATATTCAATACTTAAAAAAGACCCTGCTACAGCAGATGCTGTTGTAAGGTATTGGGAACGAGGAAAATTTAAAGAAGAAAAATAATTTGACAAGGCAAATACTTGCAACAGAACGAACAATAAGAATACTCGAAAACGTCGAAAAAAAGCCCTTAAATTATGCATTATATAAACGAAAAAAGTCCCAAGAATTTCCCGGGACTACAAATATAATTGAAATATATTAATCTTTAATCAAGAATTGGTAACGTTCTACATTTTTCAATGCGATACTTGTTCCTCTTGCTACTGCTCTAAGTGGATCTTCAGCAATATGAACTGGTAACTTTGTTTTTGCAGAGATACGTTTATCTAAACCTCTCAACATTGAACCACCACCTGCTAAATAAATACCTGTTTTGTAAATATCAGCTGATAATTCTGGTGGAGTCATCTCCAATGCACTTAAAATCGCTTCTTCAATTTTACAAATTGTTTTATCTAAAGCGTGTGCA
Source organism: Chryseobacterium gleum (assembly GCA_943326825.2). Classification (GTDB taxonomy): domain Bacteria; phylum Bacteroidota; class Bacteroidia; order Flavobacteriales_D; family Crocinitomicaceae; genus CAIUKX01. Next base: position 10,138 of record CALPUT020000059.1, read on the forward strand.
ATCTCAGTATAACTAACCACAATTTCTTTTGGAATACCTGTCATTAAATCACGTCCACGAACAGCAAAATCTTCTGGTGGAGTATCTAATTCAGGTAAAGCAGCACCTACTTGAATTTTAATTTGCTCAGCAGTTCGCTCTCCAACC
>CALPUT020000060.1 GCA_943326825.2 Chryseobacterium gleum
TAATCGTAAACGGCTTTCGCACGATTACTTGAAAGTGTCATGTTTTCTGCTGCATCTCCTCTCGTATCGGTATGTCCACCTAATTCAATTTTCAACGTTGGATTTAAGACCAAATAATCTTTCAATTTATTCAATTCAACTGATGACTCAGGACGTAAAGTTGCTTTTCCTAAATCAAAAAAAACATTATCTAAAACAGTTGGAAGTTCACTAGAAATTGGCACCATTGGAACATCCATGTGTATTGCTTCTAATCCTTCTGGATTTGTCATGTTGAAGTTTTGAGAAAAGAAATTATAACCAGGATAATTCACATTTAACGCATAATCATTATTCACAGGAAGTGAAACTATAAATTCTCCAGTTACTTTATCAGCTTCCGAAATGATTACCTCTTTCCCTGTTTTTAAATCAATTAATTGGAATTTACCTGGGATTGGTTTACGAGTAAGTGCATCATATACCAAACCTTCAAAATATAATGTTTTTGTAGGTCTTAAATTTTCAGGCATTTCGAAATAGTATAAATCTAAGTTTCCAAATCCTCCCTCTCTATTTGATGCAAAAAAAGCAATTTCTCCATCTGGACCAACAAGAAGTGAATTTTCATCACCATTAGTGTTTATTGGATAACCTAAATTTATTGGATTACCCCATGTGCCATCAGGTTTTAATTTTGACATAAAAAGATCAGATCCACCAAGTCCAATTAACCCACGAGAAGCAAAATATAATGTTTTTCCATCTGGATGAATAAAAACTGATTCTTCTTCAAAAGGTGTATTAATATTATTTGGTAATCTTTCAGGCTGTCCCCATGTTGTTCCATCTGGTAATAAGCGTGCTGAAAAAATATCTGAGTTTGTAGGTTCTCCTTTTTTATTAACTCTTCTAATGAAATATATTGTTTTACCATCTGAAGAAAGAGAGGGTTGAGATTCCCATAGAAATGAATTTAAGCCACCTTTAGCATTATAAGGATCCATCCAGTTTTTCCCTATTTTTTTTGTGTAAAATAAATCACAACTCCCTTTGCCTGTTTTTCCAGCACCATAGTCAACAGGATTAAAGGGGTCTGCACAAACAACAAATATTAATGAACGACCATCTGGAGCTAAAGTTGGGGCACCTTCATTAAGCACAGTATTTACATTACTAGGCATTGAAAAAGCTGAAGACCATCTATTGTTTATCAGTTGTGACACGAAAAAATCTTCTTGCATTTTATCAATTGTTCTATCATCTTTGATTCTCCTTGTGAATAGTAAGGTTTTACCATCAACAGTTATTGTAGGGAAATATTCAGGATCAGCTGTGTTAATAGCAGGTCCCATATTTATTGGTTCAAATTTAGATGGATGTTTTATTGATTCTGAAGCAAATGCACTTTGTTGTCTTAATTTTGAAGCAGTTTGTAGCATTTTTTCATCTGCATTTCTGTTGTTTAGGAATATGTCGAAATTTTTAACACTTTCTTCATAATCTCCAACTACTTGTTGACATGCTGCAAGAAAATAATAAGTTGATCCAGAACTTGGGAAATTAGGGTTGAGTTGAATCGCTTTTTTGTAATGCTTAACAGCTAAATCATTTTTATTCGAATATTCATACAAACTAGCAATAAACAGATGTGCTTCCAAAAAGTTTGAATCTTTATCTAGTGCTTTATTTAAACTTTCTATTCCAGGAGTGTATTCCGTAACCATTGTCTTAGGATTGATTGTGGTTGGATTTTTTTCCGCTTCTTCGAAATAACTAACCGCTTTTTTATTCGTTGTAGAATATGGTTTTTGAGCAACTCCGCAAGCTACGAAAATAAATGTCAATAGTGTTAAAAATAGATACTTCATAATCTAATCGTTAAGGTATGTTCATGAATTTGTGTGTCTGTAAAGAAATTCTCCATCTTGGATTCAACTTTACATATTCTATTATTTCAGGTAAAAAACGTTCCTGTTTTGACCATTCTGGTTGTAAGTACAATTTGCATTCCAAATTTACTTTTGTTGCATGTTCTTCTGCCCATTCAAAATCAGAAGGGTGACTTATCACAACTTTCAATTCGTTTGCTTTTGTATAGGCTTCCTCAGTTGGTTCTTTAAATTTCTTAGGTGAAAAGCAATACCAATCAATGTTTCCGATTAATTCGTAACAACCAGAAGTTTCAATAGCTGTTTCAATATTTTGTTCTTTCAGTCTATTTATTAATGTTGTAAGATTATACATTGCTGGTTCACCGCCAGTAATAACAACGAAATCCGTTTTAGATTTTAATACTTCTTCAAGAATAAAATCAATCGTTAAGTTTGGATGTGCTTCATGGTTCCAACTTTCTTTCACATCGCACCAAACACAACCTACATCACAACCAGCTAATCGAATAAAAAACGCAGCACGACCGGAATAAAAACCTTCACCTTGAATCGTGTAAAAGTGTTCCATTACAGGAAGTTCTATTGATGTATTTATATCTTTAATTGTCATTTTATATTGCTGTTACTTTGTCGATTTCGTCAACAAATAATTCTAATTTACCGTCATCATTTGGTCTGAAATTGCCTTCAAATTTTACATTTTCTAACCAATCTCCTTGACCGTATGAATGTTTTTGTACGATTTCCTGCGAAAATGTTTCATCAAAAGTTTCTATTAATACAAAAAGTTCGGCTCGTTTATTTATTATTTCATCTAAAGTTAATTCAAATAAAGGAGAATCCTCATTTATTTTATGAACTAAAGTCCAAGTTAACGGGAAAAAAGTAATCGAATCGGTTTCAAGATTAATTTGAAAATAATCTTTATTAAAATGATCTTCACCTTCTGTTTTATCTAAAGAAAGAAATAGTTTAACCTTTGTATTCAATAAGATATTGTTTCTTCGATTTACCATTTTAAACATCAATGCTTTTCCTTCTTCGAACGGCGTGATGATAACATTTTTTGAAAAGGCTAATCGGGCATTTGGTCGGGAAAAACGACCGTATAATTGACCTGTAACTAAAGCAAAAGCTAATAATCCAACCAAAGCTTCTACCATTGCAATTATTTCAGCTCCTATTTTTCCTGGTGAAACAGATCCGTAACCTACTGTTGTGAAAGTTTGAGTTGAGAAAAAGAATGCGCTAAAAAATGAGTTTTGATGATCTGAAATACCATTTAATTGATCAATCCCAACCATTAAGTATAAGCAAGTGAAAAATATATTTATTGCTATGTAAAACAATAATGTGAAAATTAAAAACTTATATGTTTTAAGTTCCATTAAATATTTATAAAAATCTTTAATTGGTGTCAATCCACCTCGGCGAATAATATTGTAGGAACCATCACGGTTCATCAAACGTTTTAAAGGTTTCTGAAATTTTGAGCCCAAGCCAGGATCTTTCACTGTTTTCATGTCTACGAAAATAGTGAATTATTTGATTTGAAGATTTTTAAAGTAGAATCAATTTTAATATTAATTCTACTTTTATTTTAGAACTTAATTTGCATCAATTACCGCCCAATTGTCCTGTAGACGATCGTGTTCTCTCATGAACTTTTTCACTTTTGAAAGCGAAATTCTTTTTTTTGAATCTTCTTTAATAATTGTTTCGAATGATTCATGAATCAATGAAAGAATCGGGGAGTCCATTAATTGAATAGATGTTTCATGCTCAAATGCATAATTTTTATACAAATCAATTATGTTTTCCTTGTCAACTTGATCTTCTTCAGTCAACGTTTTAGAATACTTTAATTCTACCAAAAAAGGCAATAATTGTGCGCTTAATTCAATGAAGTTGCGTAAAATATAAACAGCTTCATTTAGCTTTTGAATGTGTTTAGTAGTCATAACGCAGAAATTTACAGATTCTACTTATATAACGTAAATAATATCTAATAAGTTGTTTAAATTCTACTTTTTTTTCTGTTTTAACGAATGTTTAACATTTTTTATTAATTGATGATTTCTGAAATTTCTTTACCAACTAATGATCCAATTGCAACTCCCATTCCACCAAGGCGAACACCCACAGCAATATTTGGATGGATTAGTTTAATGATTGGTTTTTTTGTTTTTCCAACCCCCATGATTCCAGACCAGAAATGTTCGATTTCTACTGGTTGATTTGGTGTGATAACGTTATTAAGTAGATCAATTAATGCATTTTTAATTTGATCTGTTTGCTCAAAAACGGTTGTTGTTTCCCCTTCAAAATTTAAGTTTCTTCCACCTCCTAATAATATTCTGTTGTCAATATTTCTAAAGTAGTAATATCCTTTTTGGTAATGAAATGTACCTTTAAGTTGTAAATTTTGGATTGGTTTTGTGATTAATACTTGAGCTCTTGCTGGGTTAACATCTTCATTTGGTAAAAATTGTTTGGCAAATCCATTGGTGCAAATGCAAATTTTAGATGTTTTAATTTCGCCAATAGAAGTATGTATAATAGAAGATATATCAGAAGAATTGATAGAAAGAGCTTCAATTCCAAATAAACAATGAATTCCATTTTCAAGAACTAATTGGTGGAATTTATGAATCATTCGACCACTATTAATTTGACCTTCTAATCGATTGTAAAAACTCTTTTCGACTTTATTAAACCCAAATTTTTCTTGAATATTTTTATCGATAGAATAAACATTTTTCTCTTTAGTAATTCCCTCAATTTTCTCGTTTAAATAAGTAAGTTTTTCAACCGTTTCTTGATTGATTATTCTTTCATTTTCAGTAATTAAATCCCAAGAACCATTGATTTGTAAATCTAGATTTTCTCTTCCGATAATTGATTGTAAATTTTGTAAACCTTGCCAACGCATTTCAACGGTTTTCCAAACTTCATCTTCAGAAATATGCGATAAATCATCAACTAATTCAGTAGCACTTCCAAAACATGAAAAACCTGCATTTTTAGAACTTGCACCCGTAGGTAAGAAACCTCTTTCAATTATTAGAATTTTGGCTTTTGGATGCTTTTTTTTGATTTCTAAACTTGTACTAAATCCAACAATTCCAGCTCCTATGATTAAGTAATCAACATTGTTGAAGTAAGTATCTTTTTCCCAGTAACTTAAATCGTTAATTTTTAGCATAGTTCTTGCGTGTTATAAATAAAAAACTTTAGAAGTTTTTTACGATATTTGTTTTTTATTAAAAATAATTAAACCAAAACTGTATCTAGTTGTACAGAATTACGTTTATACCAAAGATATGAAATTATTTATACTAATAGTGAGTTTGTTTGTTAGTGTTCTGAGTTTTGCTCAGGATAACATTATTTACAAATTTTCAGGAATAATCACAAATACAGACTTAGGTAAAAAAGAAGCGGGAGTTACTGTTTCACTTATGAAAGATGGAAAGCAATTAGCTTCTGGTATATCTGGTTCAAATGGTAAATATGGATTTAATTATACTGGACCAATTGGACTAAAATTTGTAATAGTATACTCAAAAGTTGGTTTAGTTAATAAACGTTTGAGTTTTGATGGTTCAAAAATGAATATTGAAGATGTCTTAGCAGGAAGTGAGGTTCAGTTTCCTGGAGATGTGAGTATGTTTGCTGAACGTCAAGGGGTCGATTTTTCTTTCCTAAATTCAGAACCATATGTTGTTCTTTCATGGGATCCAAATCAAATGGGGGTTGTTCCGGATATGGCTGCTTTGAATAAAATGAAAAAGAAGGTGGATGATCTTTTAGCTAAAGCACCCGCAGCACCTAATGAAGATGATGCAAAATTTACTGAAGCAGTGAAGGCCGGAGATGCCTTGTTTGGTCAAAAAAAATACCAAGAAGCGATTGTGAAGTTTGAGTTAGCGAATGGTATTAAGCCTAAAGAAAAATATCCAACAGATAAAATTTTGGAATGTGAGAAATTGTTGGCTACAGAGAAGAAGGAACAAATGGCTGCTCAACAAGCAGATCAAGAATATACGAATTTAATAAAAGCAGCGGATAACTTAAGGGATCAAAAAAAATACGATGATGCGATAGCAAAATACAACGAAGCTATTAAAAAGAAAAGCTCTGACCCTTATCCAAGTCAACAAATTACAGCAGTTAATAAACTAAAAGAAGAAGAAAAAAATAAAGCAGCTCAAGATACTAAAATTAAAGAATTAATTGCAGCAGGTGATAAAGCTGCTGCATCTTCTAAATTAGATGAAGCTAAAACGAAATATGAAGAGGCTTTAACATTAAAACAAGATCCTTTAGTTAAGATCAAATTAGATGGTATAAATGCTAAATTAGCTGAAACGAAATCAAAAGAGCAAGCAAAAGCTAAATATGATGCGTTGATATCAGAAGCTAGTAGCCTTCAAGCGAGTAATAAATTACCCGAAGCTAAAGCAAAATATCAAGAAGCAGGAAAATTAGATCCAACTCAAACGGTTCCTCCAACTAAAATTAAAGAGATCGACGATTTAATTGCAAAAGGTGCCGCGGATAAGCAAAAAACAGAAAAGTACAATGCTCTAATAACTGCTGCTGAGCAATTACAAACTTTAGGAAAATTAAAAGAAGCAAAGGCGAAATATCAAGAAGCAGGAACAATTGATCCAACTCAAACTGTTCCAAAGCAAAAGATTACGGAAATCGATAATTTAATTGCTGGAGAAACTGCTGCTGCGGATAAAAAATTAAAAGTAGACAAGTTAATTGCTGATGGGACAGCTTTATTGACTAAGAATGATCTAGACAATTCAAAGTTAAAGTTTGAAGAAGTTTTAAAATTAGACGCTTCAAATTCAGTTGCTCAGGCTAAAATTAATGAAATCAATACTAAACAAAATGCATTAAAAGGTCAAGCTGAAAAAGACAAGCAATTTGAATTGTTGAAAACGGAAGGCTTTAAATTAGCGACGGATAAAAAATGGGGAGAAGCTAAGACTAAATTAAATGAGGCAAATACGATTAAAGTTGATCCTACAGTAACTGCTAAATTGAAAGAAATTGATGCTGCTTTAATGGCGGATAAACAAAAAATAGATAAGTATAATACTGCAATTACATCAGCTGAGCAATTACAAACTTCAGGAAAATTAAAAGAAGCAAAGGCGAAATATCAAGAGGCAGGAACAATTGATCCTACTCAAAACATTCCAAAACAAAAGATATCAGAAATAGATAATTTATTGGCAGGCGATGCCGCCACTGCAGAAAAAAAGGCAAAAGTTGATAAGTTGATTACTGAAGGCACGGCTCTGTTAACAAAAAATGATTTAGTTAATTCTAAATTAAAATTTGATGAAGCACTGAAATTGGACGCATCTAATGTATTAGCTCAAGCGAAAATCAACGAAATAAATACCAAACAAAATGCTTTAAAAGGTCAAGCTGAAAAAGATAAGCAATTTGATTTATTGAAAACCGAAGGTTTTAAATTGGCGACTGAGAAAAAATGGTCAGAAGCCAAAACTAAATTAGAAGAGGCAAATACTATAAAGGCTGATCCAACAGTTTCTGCTAAAATAAAAGAAATAGATGCTGCAATCAAAGCGAATGATTCACAAGCACAGTTAGAAAAGGATTATACTAAATTAATTTCTGATGGCGATGCTTTAGTAAATTCTAAAAATTATGATGGTGCAATTGTAAAATATAAAGAAGCTCAAACGAAAAAACCGACAGAAAATTTACCAAAAACAAAAATTGCAGAAATTGAAGAGTTGAAGAAAAACTCATCGAATCAAGCACAGACTGATTCCAAGTTCAAAGCTTTGATGGCTGAAGGGGATAAATTTGTTGTAGCTAAAAATTATGTTGACGCGATTAAGAAATTTAATGAAGCTCTTGTTTTAAAACCATCAGAAAAAGATCCCGTTGATAAAGCGAAAGCAGCAGAAGAATTAGCTAAAAATCAAGGTTCTGAAGAAAAGAAAAATTACGAAAAAATTTTTGTTGTAGCTGAAAAAGCAATTTTAGATAAAGATTATCAAAAGGCAAAAGATTTAATTGAGCGTGCTAAAAGTTTTAACAAACAATTAAATATCGTTCCAAATGATAAACGACCTGATGACTTGCTTGCAAAAATAAATAGTTTAGAATTAGCTGATAAACAATATAAAGAAAAAATAGTCATAGCTGAAACAGCAGAAAAGGCAAAAGATTACAAAAAAGCAATTCAAGCATATGAAGCAGCTAAAGTTATTAAGCCAGAGGAAGTTATCCCTCCTCAAAAAATTGAGGAATTAAGTAAATTAATTGCGGCTCAGTCATCTGAAGCTGAAAAAAATAAATTGTATAATGCTGCCATGCTTTTGGGTGAGAAACAAATTAAAGAAAAAAAATACTCTGATGCCCTTCTTAGTTTTCAAAATGCTTTAACTATCAAAGTTGGAGATGCTCCCGCTAAAGCGAAAATTTCTGAGGTACAACAATTGATAGACAATCAATCTGTTTCTGCCGGTAATTCAAATGACAAAAAGGTCCAATTTGATAAATATATCAAAGATGCTGATGCCTCGTTTCAACAAAAAAATTACATTGAAGCAAAAAAGAATTATGAACTTGCATTGACACAAATTGTGAATGATAAGTATGCTACGAAACAAGTAATTGAGTCTGATCGATTAATTAGAGAGGGTTCTTCAGTAGAAATGGAAAAAGCATATAAATTAGCAATCAAATCAGGTGATAATTTCTATAAATCTAAAGATTATTTAAAGGCAAAAGAAGATTATTCAAAAGCATTGGAATTAAAACCAAAAGATGCTTATACGATGAAGAAATTAAAAGAGCTAGATGTATTATTGAATTCGACTGTTTTAACACCTGAAAAATTAGAACCGTTGGGAGAACCTATTGAGAACAATAGTTTGGTGGATGGTATGGCAGCTTTAAATCAGGCAGAAAAAGATCGTCAAAAGTTAGAAAAAGCAAAGTTAGCAGAGCGAGTTGGAGGAACGAATACAAAAGAATTAAGTTTGGATATTCAAAAACAAGATGAGCATTTGAAATCAACTGAAGATCTTTTTAATGTTCGAACAACACTTGAAACTACTGCTGGAAAAAATGAAGACAACAGAAAGGAGTCTTCGGAATCTTTATCAACATTGAATAAAGATAAAGAGAAAGCTGATTTTGATGCAGATAATTTTGAAAAAGGAGATGTTTTACAATCTCAAGAAAAATTAAGATCAATCGAATTACAAAATCAACAAGACGCATCTGAAAGATCTACTTCTGCAAATGAAAATGGTGCTATTATAAAGCAATACAATAATTCGAATGGAAATAAATTAATTGAAGGAGAGAATAAAGAGCAAGTGGATAATATTTCTTCTAATCAAACAGTACGTTCAATTGAATTGAAGTCAGTATTAAATCCTGTTAATGACGATGAACATCGTAAAAATACTCAATCATCAATTGAAGAAAAAGATGTTAAATCAAGTAATGATTTTGAAGCAGCTGAATTAAATAAAGCAAATGAACGTCAAGATGCTGAGAAAACAATTGATATTGCTACTAATGTAATGTCAGAAAAAGATTATGTAAATAGTTTGAGAGCTCCTAAACTCGCAGGTGAAGTAAAGCAAGCAGATATTGAAATTAATAAAGTTCAAGTTGCAGAGGCAGATAAAGATAGAGAGTCTGGATATTCAGGTGCTAAGCAAATAGCTGACTTGGTTGGTAAAACTTCAGCTGAATTTTCAGAAAAAGATGAAAATAGAAAAGAATCAACTGAAACCTTAAAAGTCAAAAATAATGATGTTAAATCAAAGATTTCTATTGAAACTAATAAAGATGAAGTAGCAGGATTTGAGGCAACAAAAATAACCGATGATGTTCAAACAAATATGAATACAATTGCTTCATCAAATGATGAAAACAGAAAAGAAACGGTTGAGGTGTATAAAGCAACAGAAAAACAACAAGAACAAGCGTTGTTTGAAAAAGATAAAAAAGAGACAGATAAATATCAAGGAAGTAAAGGTTTGATTGAGTCAGAAAGAGCGAAAGATGAAGGAACTGCAGTTCAAGAAAAAGCAAAAAATGATAAAAATGTCGCTGAAACAAAAGATTTAGTTAAAAGGACAACTGAAAATTATTCTGCAACAAATAATGTTGATAATGAACAAATAACAAAAGCGGATAATGGGTTACATGATGCAAGTGTTACAGTTTCTTCGAATACTGCAGCTTCTGTTGATGCAGAGAAAGTTAATACTGCATTGATGCAAGATGTCACAAAATCAATGAAAGATGAGATATCAAA
>CALPUT020000061.1 GCA_943326825.2 Chryseobacterium gleum
ATTTAGAAATGAATTTAAGTATAGATTTATAGTTTACAATTATTTTATTGAATGAAAAGCAATGGTGCTTTACAGATGATTTTTGGTTAGATTTTATTTGGATTGATTCATTTTTTTGTATGTATTGCAAACAAATTAAATAATTCAATTTTTTTTTTGGAAGAGCTTTTACTTTACCCACATTAACTTTTCTCGCTCAACCTTCATGCGCATGAATCCAAAAACAACGGTAATCATTTCGCCGTTAATTTCTTCCACAGTTCCACTTTGTCTCGTTGCAATTAGTTTGACGGTTGAGCCTAAAATAATTTTTGCTCGTTCATATTCATCACGTTCAATTTGAACTTTTTGCTTTTTAGTGACTTTTTTCGGAAGTTTTGATTCTAGTTTTAATTTTTCGATTCGATCAGTTTCTTCGATTTTTGATTTTTCAACGGTAATGTATTTGGTCATTTCATCAATTAATGGTTTGTTGATGTCTCTCTTTTTAGATCGAGTCACAAAACGTTGAATGTAAGAAGTCATTTTTTTTCCACTCGAAATGAATTTATTATTGATTTCGTTTTGTTCTTGGATTGATTTTAATTTATCTTCTAATTTTGATTTCTTTTCTAGGAATTCATTTTTTGCCTTTTGAGCTAATTCTTGCGCTTCAATGTGTTCTTTATTCAAGCGTTCTAGGTATGTTTTTTCGCGTTGAAGTTCATTTAGTAATTTATCCATTCGGACTTTTCGATCGTCCATTCTGCTTTTGGCATCTTCAATTAATTCCATTGGAATCCCATTGATTTGAGCGACTTCGAATGTAAATGAACTTCCTGGCTGACCTAAAGAGAATTTATATAACGGTTCAAGCGTTTCGGTGTCAAACATCATACAACCATTGATAGCATTTCGAAGTTGATCAGCTTTCAATTTAATGTTTGCATAATGCGTTGTAATAACCCCAAAACATTTCTTATTGTATAAATTTTCAAAGAAAACTTCTGCTAAAGCACCACCTAACTCTGGATCTGAACCAGTTCCAAATTCATCTAATAATAGTAGAGTTCTTCTATTCGCAACTTCCAAAAATCGTTTCATTCGTTTTAAACGATAAGAGTAGGTGCTTAATTCATTTTCGATGGATTGATTGTCTCCAATATCTGTTAAGATTTGTTGGAAAAAACACATTTTACTATTTGGATCAACAGGTACTAATAAACCGGATTGAAGCATAATCTGTAATAGCCCAATCGTTTTTAAAGTAATACTTTTTCCACCCGCATTTGGACCTGAAATAACCAACATACGAGAAAATTTATCCATAAATAAATACTGTGAAAAAGTCTTTTTTCCTTGAACTTTATTGTTTTTCCACAAAATTGGATGAACTGCATTTATCAATTCAATAGTTGTATCTTCTTGAATCGCAGGTAAACTACAATTTAATTCCAATGCTAATTTTGTTTTCGCATTGATGAAATCAAATTCTGTTAAAATAGTTTGATATTCTTTAATTAATGGAAGTAAATGAGCAATTTCAGCAGTTAAGATTTGTAAAATTCGGTAAATTTCTTTTCGTTCGTCGTCTAATAATAATTCGTATTCATTGTTGAGTTCTACGTTACATGTTGGCTCAATAAAAGTTAAACTACCAGTTTTAGAAGAACCTACAACTTGACCCGAAATTTTACGTTTATGAGTTGACATTACTGTTAAAACACGACGTTCATTCACAAATGCTTCACGTGTTTCTCCCAAAAAATTCTCCTTGGTTAAACGACGCATTTCTTTTTCAAAGTTCTTATTAATCTTGTTCTTAACTGAACGAATGCTTTGACGAATTTCAGCTAGAGTAGGAGAAGCATCATCTTTTATAGCACCTTTTCGATCAAACACTTTGTCAATAGAGTCAATTATTTCTGTTGTATAGTAAGCTTCTTTTAAAATTTCAGCTAATAAAGGATAATCTTTTTCTCGTTTATCAAAGAAATAAAGAATTGTATTGACAATTAAGGAAGCTCTAGAAATTCTATAAAAACCTTCTTGTGAAAGAACCGCATTTTTAATAGGTAAATACTTAATTTCAGTTAAAAGTTCCTCAAAATCTAATGCTGGAAAATTTTCACCATCAGAACGAAGGGATAGAAATTCATTTACTCTATATAATTCATTTTTAATCTCTTCAAAACGATTGGTTGGAGATAATTCCATCAATCTTTTTTCAGCTGTTGGACCAATTGAATAATTAACTAACCACTCGCGAATGGTTGAAAATTCGAGATCATTAATCGTTTGTTCATCAAATGAATTCATTCAGTAAAATTAATAAAAATAAGTTCGAATTTTCTTAATTTAAAAAGAACAAAATGCTTTCTAGAAGTTATCTTATTATTGAAATAGTTCCTGATTCCGCTTTTTTATCATCTTTATTGAATTCAATGATGAAATAATATGAACCAGTTGGCATTTTCTCATCATTATAATTTCCACTCCAGAAATTTGATTCATATTTGCCTATTGGAGATTCAAAAATCAAAGCTCCCCAGCGATTATAAATTTTAACAGTGTTTTCTGGATATAATTTATCTATGTTTTTTAATTCCCAAAAATCATTTATTTGATCTTCATCTGGTGTAAAGGCTGTAGGTATTTCTATTGAGCAATTTTCAATAATTACTTGAATCATAGTTGGTAAACTTTCACAACTATTCAGAGTAGTGGTTACATAATAAAAAGTTGAACCAATTTGATTTATAATTTGAATAGAATCATTTGATACTAGTAAATTATTTAAACTAATATCAGAATAGTAATTTGTAATTGAATTTATATTCGATGTATTTACGATAAATGGTAAATTGTCAGTCGAACAAAATACTAAATGATTTAAGATTGAAGGTTTATCAGGCGTTTTTAAGACTTTAATGGAGTCATTTTTAGAATTTACACAGATTCCATTAGTTGTATATGTTATATAATATGTAACTTCTGATCTTCCATTTAAAATCGTTCCTGTTGATGCATTAATTATTGCTCCATCAGAAGGTATAGTAGTAAATGTGAAAACACCACCAACTAGACCAGTAATACTTGCAGTAGATCCATTACAATTTGGTGAAAGTAAAAATGTAGGATTATCTAATGGATTTACAGTAATATTAATGGTGTCTTTTTTACTACATCCACTTCCTGTTACAGTAGCAGTTAAAATATAATCAGTTGAAATTGAAATTGATGTTGAGTTTGTAAGTGTAATTAATGGATTTGAAATTAATGAAGAGTTTAATCCGATATTAGAATTCCAGGAATATATAGTGCCATTGATCGGTGTTGAACCAATATTTCCTGGAATTGTTGAACACAAGATAATATCATTTCCTGCATTTGATATTGGCTGAGGATATATTGTTAGATTTACGAATGATTCAATTGTATCATTGCAAATGTCTATTGCATTAAAGCTTAGAGTAATGTTTCCTAATTCTCCAATGCCTGGTGTATAGGTTGAATTAGAATTTAGAGGTGAAGAAAAAGAGCCTGTCCCACCATTCCAAAATATTTTTTTGTAACTGCCTGATAATATATTACCTATTAAAGAATATGAGTTAGTTGAACAATCAATATTACCTACAGGATTAATACTGATTGATAAAGGAATAAAAGGTGCTTGACATCCATTGTTAAAATAGGTGGCGTTTCCATCCCAATCATATCGCACGGCACCACCATCTCCAGAACCAGGATTTCCAGATGAATTTAGTAGCAACGAAGGATCATAAATAATTGTATCTCTGTAACTAGTAACTATGTTCGTTAGAATTAAAGTTCGAGTAGAAGAAGTTGAATTATAATTTACAAAATGACCAGCAGTGTTACCCGCACATTGAAAAACAACATAAAGTGTATCAGTTAAGTTAACAAAAAAAGAAGGTGTCGCAGTGAAATCGGTACTTGTAATGATTAGTACTTTACTATATTTCGGAATAATTCCACCTGTGGGCTCGATTAACTTACCACATTGTGTTATAGCAGAATTTAAAGTTGCGATTTTTGATGTTGCTCCTACGGTTGTACAGAAACCTAAAAAACTATTTCCAATATTAGGCCACTTCCCAATTTGAACAACACCTGTTGAGCCAGCTCCATCAACTCTAATATTAGTTATGTTTAATGGAGTTGGACCATTTTGAAATAAAACCATCTCATTTTTCCCTTCATTTCCTCCATCACAACCATCGACTAGTATACTGTTGATTTCAAATTCTGTCGAAGGATTTTGTGCATATACAATATTTAATGAAAAAAAAAGGATGAAAAATAAATTGAAAAAAATCAAATTATTTATTGAAATAGTCATTTTCATAGTTAATTATATATTAAATTTTTAGTTTTTTTAGCAACGGTTTCGAAGAAAAGAAAATTCTTCTGTAGGATGTTCGCGCCTTCTAAATTTAAATTATTTCTAATTTTCTTAAGTAAATGTAGGATAAGATTTTTGTATATTTATTAAATCAATATTACTTTTTTCTTAATATTTTAACAAAAAGGATTTAGTAAAGGATTTGAAATAAAAAATATTTTCTTTAATTCAATTAAAAACCAATTTGGATCAAACTTTCTTTAGATAATGAATTTGAAATATAATGCTCTAACGATTTAGTGTTTTTATTTATGACTAAAATGTCTGTTTCACTTTCAAGACATAAATCTAAATCGTGAGAAGAAATAATTATGCATTTTTCAAGATATGAAGCAATTTTTTTCATTTCCCTCATTACTAATTTTCTATTTGCATAATCTAAAAATGCTGTTGGTTCATCTAATATAATTATATCTGTTTCTTGCGAAATTGCTCTAGCAATAGCAGCTAATTGACGTTCCCCATCACTAAGTTTAGTTGTGAAAAAATTTGAGAGGTGTTTAATGTTTAATTCCTCTAAAGAATTTTCAACAATTTTAAGGTCTCTTTCAGATAATCTTCCCAATGCATTAGTATAGGGAGTCCTTCCTAATCCAACATAATCAATAACTCTTAGATAGTCAACCCCATCAAATTTAGAATTAACAAATGCAATTGTTTGGGATAACTTCTGACGTTCAAAAAGTTGAACTTCAGTTTCATTAATTAATATTTGACCTTTAATAGGTGATAGATTACCTTGTAATGTTTTTAAAAATGTTGTTTTACCTGCACCATTTGCTCCAATAAGAGAATAAACTTTACCTTTCGATAATTGAATGTTTTCAATAGCAAACAAACGTTTCTTATAACCGATTTCAATTTTCTTTAACTCAATCATGCTAGTCGTTTTAAAACTATTACGATCACAAATGGCGCTCCGATTATTGAAGTTAATGCATTGATTGGTATGTGAATAGTGCTTTCTAATAATTGGATTATTATATCACATGTAATCATAAAAAAACTACCAATTAAAAAAGATCCAATTAATAATGTTAAGTGAGATTGAGTTTTAAAAACCATTTTTACAATGTTTGGTACAGCAAGACCTACAAATGCAATTGGTCCGCAATAAGCAGTAATAATTCCAGTTAAAATGGCTGTTATCGAGATAAGTGCAAGTCGGACATATTTCACATGAATCCCTAATGTAAATGCTTGATTTTCACCAATAACAAGTGCGTTTAAAGGTTTTATCATGAAAAGTGAAAATGAAATACCTACAATAAAAAATAATAAAATTAGCGGTAATTCTGTAAATTCTACTTGTTGTAATGACCCCATTGTCCACATAGTAAAAAGCTTCAGTTGATTGGGTTCGCTCATCGTTTGTAAGATGGAAACAATAGCACTTGTAAAACTTCCAAGCATTATACCAATCAATAAAAGAGAAATATGAGATTTTACTAAATAAGAAAAAGATAGTATAATCAATCCAAAAATAAAAGCACCAATTAATGCACTTGAGATTGTTCCAATATCAGACGTTAAAAATGGTAAACCTGTCATTACACTGAAAGCTACAAAAAGACTTGAACCAGAATTTATTCCTAAAATGTAAGGGCCTGCTAATGGATTATTAAACATTGTTTGCATCAATAAACCAGCAATAGAAAGGCCACCACCGGCTAAAATCCCCATTGTTAGTCGTGGAATCCTGAATTCTCTAATTATTGTTTGGGAAGTGTTTTCGTTATTAAAATCTATTAATGAATTCCAAAAGTCTGAAAATGAAACTGAAATTTCACCAGTAAACAAATGTATTCCACATAAAATTGGAAACAAAAGAACCAACGAAATAAGAATGAATTTATTTTTACGTGCTACAGTCATTATTTGCTTAAAGTTCTGTAAAAATAGAGCTTATTTTTTAATTTAAGTTCAGGATGTAAAATTCGAATCAAATCTGATAAAACATGATTTGGTTCAATGGCACTTCTTTCCCAGAATTCATTTCCAGAAAAGGTGTAACTGAAAATATTATTTTGTTTATAAGCTTGAAATAATTTGAATTTTGACTGACTTTTTAATAAATCTTTTTTTGAAGCAACACCAGGGTTGAACCAATAATTAGTATTTACATTGTCACTGAATATTTGTTCAAAGCTATTTTCAGTACTACCAGTCCCTTTTGTATTCGAATATTTATAATCACCTTTAGCATCTTTAAATAAAATGGAATTGTAACTTTCTCCAGCTGGAGAATACCAAATATCACCTACCAAATTCCCACTAAAAAGGGTAGGAGTAGACTTTAATTTTGAGGCGATTTTTTTAAGTCTTAAATAATCCTTTTCTATAATCTTAAAGTAAATAGAAGCAATGTCTTCTTTTCCTGTTAAATAACCAAAAACTTTAATCCATTCTGCTTTTCCTAATGGATGATTTTCTTTCCAATCATAGTTTGCTAAACATATAGTTCCAAGTTTTTCTAATTGTTCTTGATGTGGAAATTTTTTGCCAAATCCACTATAAATCAATAAATCTGATTTAGATCGAATAATTGATTCAACTGATATCGAGTTTTCATCTCCCAATTCAATTATTCCCCCTTTTTCATAACGTTCAAGAATAATTGGTTCATATACATAATTATGATTTGAAATTCCTTTAACAAGATTACATGCTTCTAATTTTGAAAGCATACCAATGTGAGTGCTTGATAAAGCAATTACAGATTTAATAGGAATTAAAATTGGAGTAAACCCTTCAGGTACTTTAATAGAATCATTTTTTATTAGTGCGAATTTTTTTTCTACATCTTTAGTTTCAGGGTTCAATAATTCAAAAGAAATATAATTTTTATGAGGAGTTAAACTAAAGTTTTCAGCATATTTAACTAAATTGTTTTCACTTTTTTTAGGCCCTTTTTTGATCTTAACAGAGCAACTTAGTATACTTAAAGCAAAAAATAGATAATAAAATACTTGTCTCATTTTCATTTAACAAAGATATTATTTTCTAGTTGATTTTACGATTGATCTTTCTTCTAATTGATGAATGGATAAAGATTTCTAGATATTAACATTCTATGTTGGATTAACAAATTGGATTACCTGATTTCCAGACTTAATAATCATTATTTTCGAATTTATATTAACTGAAATTTCAAAACAAATTCGTTACAGATGAAATTATTTTATAGTTTATTTTTTTTCTTTTTGATATACAATCTTCAAGCTCAGTCTAAAAAATATTACAGAAATGCTTACATGGATGTAAATGGAATGTGTGTTGGTATGTATCCAATAACAGAAGACGAAGCAATGACAATGAATTATTATGTGTTTGAATTTGATACAATTAATCGTTTGTATGATGTGAAAAGTTGTAAAATGGATGATGCTTCAGGAATTTACAGTCCGATTTTGAATGGAATTCGATTATCATACATCTATAAAGAAAATCAAGTTCAAATACAAGCCTATGTTGAAGGTGAGAATTTAGAAGAATTATATGAACCTAATAATTTTTATTGGGAAGTTAATTATAATGCTAGTCACAGTGTAAATTCAATTACAACTTTCGAGATTTCTGAATATGATGAAGAATATTTTGAAGAAAAAGGGCAAGTTATTTATAGTTACAATGAAATAGGAGAATTAATCTCACTAAATGTTTCCGGTATTAATCCATTTTACTTTGGTGAAGGTAAAGCGAAAACAGTTTCGATAAAACTTAATTCAAATAAACAATTGATTGAAGAATATTATGATTTTTTAGACGAAGTAGAAAGTAATGAAATTGTTAAAGTAGAACATTTATTCAATGAAAAAGGTAATTTAATTTATGAAAAGAAATTTAATAGAAGCAATACGTTAACAGAAATAGAACCGTCTATTTATTTCAAAAAAATCGATTATGATACGAATGGGTATTGCAATCAAATTACGAATTACTCAATTAATAATTCGATACTTTCTAGGAATGAATTCGATAATGATATATCAAAAATTCAACCTTCAATTATTCAGTATCAAAATGATTTAAGAGGAAATTTATTATCTATTCAATTTTACAATGAAAATAAAGATCCATTTTTTGTTGAGGATTCCATTTTTTCGATTCAATTTATATTTGATTCTTTAAATAATATAATTTCAAAATTTAATTATGGCATAAACAATAAAACGGTTATTGATAAAAAAGGTTTTTCGGGTCAAAAATTTAAATATCATGAAATTGGAAGAGTTTCTGAAGAAAGTTTTTTTGGCTTGAATCAATTGCCTACAGTCAATTCTCATGGTGTTCATAAAATGATATATGAATTTGATTCGTATGATTTTACAAATGCTGAATTATATTTAAATGAAAATGACGAACCAACAGAAGATTATTCTGGTGCTCATCGATATGAATTTGAATATGTTTATGACGATGAAGGTTATGGAAAAAAATTGATAAAAGCTTATGATAAAAATTTAAATTTTATCGGTATCGATGAGGAAATTGAATTAGAAGGGGAGACAATCAAATATCGAATTGTATTAAATGATAATTCATTGATTATAAAAGAGAGCTGGTTTGATAGTTTAACCAAGCCTATGGAATTTAATGAAGGATTTCATAAAGTAGAATATAATTATAATTTGAATGATATTTTAGTAGAGGAAAGATATTTTGATTTGAAAAATCAATTAAAATTCATACCGGCAAAAGGTTATGCTAAAAAAACAATTAGGGTTGATGATACTTTAAATTTAGAAAGAGAGATTCGATATTTTGATCAAAACCTCAAACTTTGCCTTAATTTAGATAGTATTGCAGTAGTAAAACTTAAGTATAATTCATCAAATTTACTAGTTGAAAGAATTCTATTGGATGAATTTGAAAATCCGATTACGAATATTAACTGCTTTTATAAAGAGTTAAATAATTACGATTTATCGGGTAATTTAATAGAAACAGCATATTATAATTCAAAAAATAAATTAATGGAGGATCGTTTTGGTTTTGCTATTTATAGATTTGTTTATGATGGGTTCTTATTAAAAGAAAAAAGTTTTTATTCAAAAAAGAAAAAATTAAAATTGGATAACAAAAATGTTGCTATTTATGTTTTTGAACACGATACAAACGGGAATTTAATAAAAGAACAATATAAAAATTGCAAGAAAATATTTACAGAAACAATTGATAGTGTTGCTTCAATATCAATAAGTTATTATCCAAATCAACTTATTAAAAATATTGAAGCAAGAAATTTAATAGGGGATTTAGTAAATACAGAATTAGAAGGGAAAATCTGTGCTAGAATAGAATATGTTTATGGTACAGAGGGAAATGAAATTAGTATTAAGTATTTTTCATCTTCCAATCAACAATTAGAAGAAGGTCATGAATAAAAAAAGAGTCATAAGAAATTATGACTCTTAATTAAATATATCTTGAATTACCTAATTAAAATAACATGACCTGTTTCCATTTTTCGATCATCGTTTGACTTTAATTTGAAATTAATTTTCCATGTGTACGTTCCTTCTTGTGCAATTTTCCCTCCGTATGTTCCGTCCCATCCAACTCTAGCATCATTCGTTTCATAAACTGTTTCTCCCCAACGATTGACGATAATCATATTAAAATTATATGGATCATATCCTTTCGTAAATACTGGTTGGAATGTTTGATTAAATTTATCACCATCCGGAGTAAAAGTATTCGGTATAAAAT
>CALPUT020000062.1 GCA_943326825.2 Chryseobacterium gleum
AGAAGACTTTGGATTAGATAAAACAAACGTCGCTGTTGAATATGTTCCTATTAGTGTTACTAAGCAACTAGATCAAGAAATGATTGAAGACAGCGAAGACTACTCATTAAAAATGGATAAAACAATGGATAGAAGAAAGTAAACTATTCATTCTATTTAATTAAAAACTTTCATTCTTCTCAATGAAAGTTTTTTTTGTATTAATACCAAATAATTAGACTTTAATATTAACTGTTATATGGTTTAACTTTTTGATTCTTGGCGTCAGAAGGCTAGCAGGAACATTACTTTTTGTTGTTGTTACCCAGCAACTGTTAGGAGATACTGAAAACACACTATTCGATTAACTATTTAACTATTTTTGATTTACTAACGGCTTCGTCTTTCTCACCTATATAAAGAAAAAGGAGTCAATTTTATTTAACATAAAAATCTTTTGTAAAGATTTTTAATTACCCATTTTAAAATACTGATTCAATTCTTATTTTTGTGATATTCTAAGTCCAGAAGAGATTTAATTAATTCTATATTTTTGGGTTTTAAAAATATTATAAACTATTATGATATTAAAAAAATAGATAAATAGTTCAATTATTTTTTCAAAAGTGATGTTTATCGTTGAAGGGTTTATCCAAAATTTATAATAAATAATAGATTGAATTATTATTGGAATAATAAATACAATTGAGGCTATTTTAAAGTTGTATTTGATTAAAAATCCAGCACCAATAACCATAGTAGAATATGGTAAAATACTTTTTAAAAAAAATAAGTTAAAGTTTTTTGAGATGAAAATTGATTCCAAAATTTGAATTATTATTTCGATAGTTATAAATATGAAAATTAGATGGTGAGGTTTGATTTTAAGTTCAAATATTTTTTTCATAATAATCGTTTATTATTAATTGGTTTGAAGTTAAATATAATGACTCTTGCCTTCCTTAAAACCCGAAGTGAGATTTTTAAATTGCTACTAACTAAAACATTATATAACGAATATAAAACAATTTCATAAAAAAACAGGCTGAAATTTCAGCCTGTTCTAATTATATTATTAAAAATTAATCTCTATTTACAACTGACCATCAGAGTGATAAACACCACCTTTGAATACTTTTACTTTCAATAAGATTCCGTCTTTATCGTATTCATAAACTTTACCTTCCCAAAGTTGACCGTTTTTAAAAGTCCCATCTTGCCAGATTTCATCATTTGCATTGAATACTTTATTGTATCCATTTGCTTGAAATTTAATTCCTTTTGTTATTGGAGCTGAAATTTTAGGTGCAGCTTCCTTAGAAGCATTAGGTTCAATAACTTTTACAGAAGGATTAACCATTTCTTTATGCTCACTTTTTTCTACACTTCCATCAGCACCATAAACGATAGATTCTTTAACGTCACCATTTTCATAGTAACGAGTTGCTTTGCCAACTGGCTTTCCATTTTGAGAAATATATTCAAACTCCAATTGACCGTTTGCAAAATAATATTTAACTGAACCTTGCTCTTTACCCGAATCATTAAATTTAGCTTCGTACTCTTTCACACCATTATCATAGAATCTAACCAAAGAATCTTTGTATTGATTTCTCTCAAAAGTACCAACTTCTTTTATTTTTCCATTTGGATAAATCTTTACATAAGACCCTTGTGGTCTGTTGTTTACATATTCTCCTTTTAGTCTAGGAGTAATTCCATCATTGTAATATTTAATCCAAAGCCCTTCTTTACGATCGTCTTTGTAAGAACCTTCTTCTATTTTACCCGAAGCTGGATAGCCTTCCTCAGGTCTATCTCTTCCAAAATAAATCCACTTTCCTTGTTTTTTTCCTTGAGAATCTTTTTTATTTATTTTTTCATCCTGATAAACTCCAGCATAAACAGAGGAATTAAAAAATAATCCTAGAAACAAAAAAGTAATTATAAAATGTTTAATCATCTTAAACTCAATATTTTTAACATAAGTACACAAACAATGTACAATAATTTATTCATTAATAAAAGGGAAAGATAGTAAATTTAGCTCAACTAAAAAAAAACTTCGACAAAAGTTAGAGAAATTTCTTTAAAAGATAATTTAATCCAATAAAGCTGGATTAACATTCTCCAACATTATTTCAACCATTTTATCAGTACCATATTCTTCCTTCCAACCCCAATCATTTCTAGCATAAGAGTCATCGATTGATTTAGGCCAACTATCAGCGATTTGTTGTCTAAAATCAGGTGAGTAAGTAATTGTGAAATTTGGGACATGTTTTTGAATGTTTTTTGCTAATTCAGCAGGAGTAAAACTACATCCTGATAAATTATAGGCTGAACGAATCGAAATGTTTTCAGCAGGAGCTTCCATTAATTCAACAGTAGCTCTAATAGCATCTGCCATGTACATCATTGGTAACTCAGTGTTTTCAGATAAAAAACAGTCATACTTAGCATCTTTTTTAGCTTTATAAAAAATATCTACTGCATAATCTGTCGTTCCACCACCTGGTAAACTTGTATAGGAAATTAATCCAGGATAGCGAATGCTTCTAACGTCAACATTGAATTTCTTATTGTAATATTCACACCATCTTTCTCCAGCTTGTTTTGAAATCCCATAAACTGTTGAAGGTTCCATGACAGTATATTGAGGTGTTTTTACATTTGGTGTCGTAGGTCCAAAAACAGCTATTGAACTTGGCCAAAAAATTTGTTTCAAATAACCTTCTTTCGCTAAATCAAGTATAGTAAATAAACCTTCCATATTTAATTTCCATGCAAAATCTGGATGTTTTTCTGCTGTCGCAGAAAGCAATGCTGCTAACAAATACACATCTGAAATTTCAGTTGAAATAATATACTCTCTAACTGCATCTCTATTTAGAATATCCAATTGTTTGTATGGGCCATTTTTAATGATTTCCGGACATTCTTCTTTAACATCAGAAGCTATGACTTGTTCAGCACTATATTTATTTCTTAATGCTAAGACTAGCTCTGATCCTATTTGACCTCCAGCTCCAATTACAAGAATTTTTTTCATGGACAATTTGAATTCTAAATTTAATCTACAAATCTACAACATCGCATTTGAAAATTATAATTTTCAGGTTAAAAATAAATATGAGTTAAATAAATTTGATAATCGTCATTTATTTATCTAACGTAGATTAGATTTTTTTAATTGATTTTAATATCTTTGTTTGAAACGAAACTTTTATGTGGATAGAATTATCACTTTTACTGAAATATATGATCAAACGAAATCCGGAATGAAAATTTCGAATTAATTATTATCATATATTTATCACTCAAAAAGTTAAAAAATGCCATTTTATTATAAATTAGGTGCAATACCACACAAAAGACATACTGTTTTTGAAAAAAAAGAAGGCGGTATTTATTACGAACAACTATTTGGTACTGAAGGATTTCATGGATTTTCTTCATTGCTATATCATACACATCGTCCTACTCAAATAAAATCTATTTCTCAACCTGTTGATTTGACTCCAAAAGCAGCAGTTGATAAAAATATTTCATCACGAATGATCAAAGGATTCAATGTTCCTGCGAAAGAAGACTTTTTGGATAGTAGAACAATTTTATTGTTCAACAATGATTTGAATATTGCTTGTGCTGCTCCTAAAAAATCTTTGAAAGAGTATTTTTATAAAAATGCTGATGCTGATGAAGTCATTTTTATTCACAAAGGTTCAGGAAAGCTAAGAACATTAGTTGGTAATATTGATTTCTCTTATGGTGATTACCTTGTGATTCCAAGAGGAATTATTTATCAAATTGATTTCGATACGGAAGATAATCGTTTGTTTATCGTTGAATCATTTAGTCCGGTAGTTACTCCAAAAAGATACAGAAATGATTTTGGTCAATTATTAGAGCATTCTCCCTTCTGTGAAAGAGATTTACGTGGACCAAGTGAATTAGAAACACACGACGAAAAAGGTGATTTCTTAATTAAAATAAAAAAGGAAAATGTATTGCATGAAGTTGTTTACGCTACTCACCCATTTGATGTTGTTGGTTGGGATGGTTACAATTTCCCATATGCATTCAGTATACATGATTTTGAACCAATAACTGGAAGAGTTCATCAACCACCACCAGTTCATCAAACTTTTGAGGCACATAACTATGTAATTTGTTCATTCTGTCCTCGTTTGTATGATTATCATCCAAAATCAATTCCTGCTCCTTATAATCATAGTAATATTGATTCTGATGAAGTATTATACTATGTTGATGGTGACTTTATGAGTAGAAATCATGTAGAAAAAGGTTTTATTTCCTTACACCCTGGTGGAATACCTCACGGACCTCATCCAGGTGCAATGGAGAGAAGTATTGGTCAAACTGAAACGTTAGAGTTGGCTGTAATGGTTGATACTTTCAGACCTTTGAAAGTTACTCAAGCGGCAATTGATATCCAAGATGAAGGATATGCAACTAGTTGGTTGGAATAAATCTAAATTTTGAATGTTGAATTCTTAATTTTAAATTATTAAATATTAAATTAATTCGTTAGTGCATTTTGACTAACGACTAAAACAAAAAATAATGGCTAAAGAAGTAAAAAACGTAGAATACGGATTAGAAAAAATATTTGAAGGAGCACAAGATTTCTTACCTCTATTAGGTACTGATTACGTGGAATTTTATGTAGGAAACGCTAAACAAGCTGCACATTTCTACAAAACAGCATTTGGTTTTCAAGATTTCGCTTATGCAGGTTTAGAAACAGGTGTTCAAGATAGAGTTTCATATGTATTGAAACAAGATAAAATTCGTTTGGTTTTAACTACTGCTTTAAAAAGTGATTCTCCAATTGGTGAACATGTTAAAAAACACGGAGATGGTGTGAAAATCGTTGCTTTATGGGTTGAAGATGCACGTAAATCTTACGAAGAAACTACAAAAAGAGGTGCAAGGTCTTACCAAGAACCAAACGTAACGAAAGATGAGAATGGTGAAGTTGTTACTGCTGGAATCTACACTTATGGTGAAACAGTTCACATGTTTGTTGAACGTAGAAACTACAAAGGTGAATTTTTACCAGGTTTTGTTAAGTACGAATCAGAATACAAACCAACTCCTGTTGGATTAAAATTCATCGACCACATGGTAGGAAATGTTGGTTGGGGCGAAATGAATACATGGGTTAAATGGTACGAAGATGTAATGGGATTCGTTAACTTCTTATCTTTTGATGACAAACAAATTCATACAGAATACTCTGCTTTGATGTCAAAAGTAATGAGTAATGGTAACGGACGTATTAAATTCCCGATCAACGAGCCGGCTGAAGGGAAAAAACGATCTCAAATTGAGGAATATCTAGATTTTTATGAAGGACCAGGAGTACAACATATTGCTGTTGCAACTGACGATATCATTGCAACTGTATCTCAATTAAGAGCTAGAGGTGTTGAATTTTTATCAGCTCCACCACAAGCATATTACGACGAGATTCCTGCTCGTTTAGGAGAACACATGAAAATGATGAAAGAAGATATCAAAGAATTACAAAAACTTTCTATCATGATTGATGCTGACGAAGAAGGATACTTATTACAAATATTTACTAAACCAGTTGAAGATAGACCAACATTATTCTTTGAAATTATTCAAAGAATGGGTGCTAAAGGATTTGGTGCTGGTAACTTTAAAGCATTGTTTGAATCAATTGAAAGAGAACAAGAGAAAAGAGGAACTTTGTAATTTAGAAGTTAGACTTTAATAAATTAAAGCCGGAGAATTAATTTTCTTCGGCTTTTATATTGATATATCTTTTGATATAAAAGTCATAAATAATCATTTTACCTAAACATTAATACTTCCCACTTATTCCAATTTCTTCTTCAAGTAGAGAGAAGATACATTTGCTTTAAAAACAATTTAAAACAAATGATTATGAACACAGAAAATCAACACTTCGAGCAAATGATCCATGAAAGCAAAAAGAATCTAAAAAGAAGAAAATGGGATTTGGAATTTTTGCAATTATACTAGGATTATTATTAAATCAAATCTATCCAAACTATATCAACTTTCATTATATCTTGCCTTCATTTCTAATTTTAATAGGAGTTAAATCAATTATTAAATCAAGACGGCAATCAATTTCAAAATATTGCTAAAAATAATTGGATTCACCGAAAAATAGACACCATTTACCTATAAATTAGCAATAAACATAACATTGTATTATACATTTGTGTTACTAAAGAAACATTACATGGCGAAGCAACGTTTTAATACAGAAGAGCAACATGATTTCATCAATTGGCAACGTAAACAAAAGCGTGGAAAAATTGCTTCAGGAATATTAATAGTAGCATTTGGAGTAGTTTACCTATTAAATGAAATAGGATTTAAAATTCCAAAATGTTTTTTCAGCTGGGAAATATTTTTAATTGGACTTGGATTGATTTTATTAATTAAACACCGATTTACAAAAGGATGGATTGCTTTTGGAATTGGAGGGACGTTTCTGGTAAATGAATTTTACCCAAATACAATCAATACGAATATCATTTGGCCATCATTAATCATCGCTTTTGGATTAGGCCTTATTTTCAAACGTCATAAATACAAAAAATGTGAGAACAAATGGAAAAAATTCAAACATTTTAACCAACAAAACTTTCAAGATTATTCTGAAGATGAATTTGTAGATTCTGTAGCAATTTTTGGAAGTGTTACAAAAAACATTGTTTCTAAAAATTTCAAGGGTGCAAATATTTCTAATGTCTTTGGCGGCACAGAATTGAATCTTTTAAATGTTGAATTTGATCAACAAGCAATTATTGAAATATCCTGTATATTTGGAGGTGTTAGTTTAATCATACCTTCTAACTGGCAAGTAAAATCAGAATTAAACTCCATTTTTGGCGGAATTGAAGACAAACGTATTATGAATCCAAACGAAAACATAGAAAGTAAAATTTTGATTCTAAAAGGAGATTGTATTTTTGGCGGTATTGATATAAAAAGTTTTAAATAAATTTTAGATTTTGAATTCTAAATTATGGATTAATTGATGATTAAGAAAATTACGGATTGGATAAAAAGCATTGAAAAAAATACTACTCTTCAACTATTAAGTTGGTGGAGTATTTCTTTTGTTATTCAATTCTTGATTTTACATCATTTGAAATTTGATACAGTTTATGCTTTTATTGATTCATTTACAACCAATATTTTATTGTTACTGAGTTCTATTATTTTAAATCTCATCTTAAAATATTATCAATCTCAGAAAGTAATTACTATTGCAAACATTGCATTTATCGCTTCTTTAAGCTATATTCATCTTGTGATTTCTTATACGATTATCTCTACATTTTTCGACAAAGACATTTCGTTTGAATTTGGCTATAACCATGATACTATTTATCGCTTTTTATTGGTGTATTTCTTATTATTTTTGACTTTTTTCCAACTTTGGATGGATAAATTTAAAAAAGTACAAGCTCAAACTATTGAGAAACTAGTTGATATCGAACGTCAATTGAATCATGCTGAACTAGCGAACATTCAACAACAATTACAACCTCATTTTTTGTTCAACAGTTTAAATTCAATCAGCGCTTTAACAATCGTGAAGCCTGAAGAAGCAAGAAGAATGGTGCAATTACTTTCTGATTTTCTTCGAGGAACTTTGAGTAGAGAAAAGGAAAGAATGATGCCTTTATCGGAAGAAATCAACTACCTTAATTTGTACTTAGAAATTGAAAAAGTTCGTTTTGGCCATCGTTTGAATGTTGACTTTCAAATTGATGAAAACTGTCAAAAATTTTTGTTACCCTCCCTCATTCTTCAACCGATTGTTGAGAATGCTATAAAATATGGACTATATGGTTCAACTGAAGATGTAACAATTTCAGTGAAATCAGTATGTAAAAATCATTCTCTTGAAATTTCTATTTCAAATCCTTACACAAAAGAAAATGAAAAAACTTCAAAAGGTTTAGGTTTTGGATTAAACTCAATACAACGAAAATTGTATTTGCTTTATGGTCAAAATGATTTATTAATCATAGACAAAGGTGAAACTCAATTTACTACAACATTAATAATTCCTCAAATATGAAAACAGTAATCATTATCGATGATGAGCCTTTGGCAAGAGCAATTGTGAAAGAATATTTAAAAGATCATGAAGATTTTGAAGTAATTGCTGAATGTAATGATGGTTTTGAAGGAATTAAAAAAATTAGTGAATTAAAACCTGATTTACTCTTTTTAGATGTTCAAATGCCTAAAATTAATGGATTTGAAATGCTGGAATTAATTCCTGAAGCACCTTCAGTTATTTTCACAACAGCGTTTGATGAATATGCTTTGAAGGCTTTTGAAGCATCAGCAGTTGATTATTTATTAAAACCATTCCCAAAAGATCGATTTGACACAGCATTATCTAAATGGAAAAAAGCAGAAAAATCTTCGGCGGTGAATTCTTTAAGTGAAATAGAAAACAAACAACCTGATGAGCATCTACGCATTGTAATCAAAGATGGGAGTGAAATAAAAATCATTCCAACAGTAGATATTCACTATTTTGAAGCGTATGATGATTATGTAAAGATTTACACCAGAGATAAATATCATCTAAAAAAGAAAACGATGAATTATTTTGAAAAGGCGTTAAATACAAATCAATTTGTTCGTATTCACCGTTCATTCATCATCAATATCAATGAGTTGACTAAAATTGAATCATTTGAAAAAAATTCATATGTTGCTATTCTTAAATCAGGGAAAAGAGTTCCGATTAGTCGAACGGCTTATGGACCTTTGAAAGAAAGTTTAGGGATTTAATTAAATTTCAAATTGGCAAATTACAGATTACAAATTACAGGTTAGCATATTCATTCTGAAAATCATAATTTATTTTGAGAAAGACACTATAATTCTCTACCTTTGTACTATATGTTTCTTAAGAATTTACAATTAATTAATTTTAAAAATTACGAAGAGGTAGAAATCAGTCTATCTCCTGGAATTAATTGTTTTTCGGGGAAGAATGGTTCAGGAAAAACCAATATTTTAGATGCTGTTCATTACTTGAGCATGTGTAAATCTTATTTGAATTCTGTTGACAAACAAAATATCCGATTCGGAGAACAATTCTTTGTTATTCAAGGAACTTGGTTGAAAGCCGAACAAGATGTACATATTCATTGTGCTGTTAAAAGTGGCTCTAAAAAAGTTTTCAAACGCAACAAGAACGAATACGAGAAATTAGCCGATCATATTGGTCAATTTCCTACAGTAATGATTTCACCTTACGATCGAGATTTAATCGTTGAAGGAAGTGAACTACGCCGTAAATGGATGGACGGAATTATTTCTCAGTTCAATAGACGTTATTTAGACGATTTACAGCGTTATCATAAAATCCTTGAACAACGAAATGCTTTACTAAAAAACATGTACGAGCATGGCTTATTTGATCGTGAATCCATCGAAGTTTGGAATGAACAAATGGCAATTGTAGGAACAGGAATTTACGAAGCAAGAAAATCGTTTTTAGAAGAATTTATACCTATATTTCAATCGAATTACAATTTTGTTGGATTAGAAGCTGAAGAAGTTCACTTAGAATATAAATCACAATTAAATTCAAGTTCTTTTGATGATTTGATTAAAGAATTTGAGAAAAAAGATGCTTTTACTCAATATTCAAATGCTGGTATTCATAAAGATGATTTGTTATTTACTATAAAAGGTCATCCTGTTAAAAAATTCGGCTCTCAAGGTCAACAAAAATCTTTTTTAATCGCCTTGAAATTAGCTCAATACGAATGGTTGAAAAAACATTTAAATGTCAACCCTGTTTTGATGTTAGATGATATTTTTGATAAATTAGACAATACACGTGTTCAAAAATTAATGCAATTGGTTTCCCAACAACATTTTGGACAAGTATTGGTTACAGATACAGAACCACAGCGTATTCATAACATTTTTAGAGAAAGTGGTTTTGATAGCAAACAATTCGTAGTCGATAATAGTGAGATTTATGAAGAAAATTTAGTCCTAAACGGTGAAATAAATTAACAATGGAC
>CALPUT020000063.1 GCA_943326825.2 Chryseobacterium gleum
ATAAAGGAATACGTCCAGAAATGAAGCGTTTTTTATATAAAGTAGGACGAAGAAAATACATTGCACCTCTTTACGGTGCTTTAATTAAAACTCCAGAAAATCTGTTATGGGCTAAAAAAATATTTTTAAGAGCGAATGTCAGTTATCACTTCGTAACTTTTAGTACAGTTTATGAAATGCTTTATCCAAAAGGGAATGGAAATATTCACCATAACTAATGATTATTTAACCGTTCAAATCCAAAAAAAAGGAGCGGAAATTTGTAGTATTCAATCTAAGAAAAGTGGAATTGAATATATGTGGAATGGTGATGCTTCTATCTGGGGAAGTACAGGTCCAGTATTATTCCCGATTATCGGCTGTTTAAAAGACAATCACTTCATATATACGAATAAATCATATAGTGTTCCAAAACATGGTTTTATTCGTAATAACGAGAATTTAATTGTCAATCAACTAAATGATCGAACGGTTGAATTTAGTTTAAAATATGACGAAAAATCATTAGTAGAATTCCCTTTCAAATTTGAATTTATTCTCCAATATAAATTAGTTGAGAATAAAATCATTGTAAAACATGAAGTAATCAATCACGATCACGTGAATCCTATTTATTTTTCTTTGGGTGGACATCCTGCTTTTAAATGTCCGTTTAATGAAAAAGAAAATTATGATGATTATTATTTAGAATTTGAAAAGAACGAAAATTTATCGAAATGGGATGTTTGTGAAAATGGATTAATTGATACAAATTCAACTCCTTTCTTAATCAATCAAAATACCATTAATTTATCTCACGATTTATTTCAAAAAGATGCTTTGATTTTTAAAAACCCAGTTTCTAACATTGTTAATTTAAAATCACGAAAAAGTCCAAATTACATCCAAGTAGAATTTACAGATTTTCCTTATATAGGAATATGGGCCAAACCAAATGGAGATTTCGTTTGTATTGAGCCTTGGCAAGGAATTTCAGATTCTGTCGATACAAATCAATTAATTTCAAAAAAAGAAGGTATAGTTACTTTGAAACAAAAATGCAGTTACCATGCGAAATATAGTATTGCTTTAATTGATTAATTGTGACTAGACAATCAGTTCATTTACATGTATAATTCGTGTTTTGTTGACAAGTATAGATTTATTCGAAATAACGATCATTTAATTGTCAACAAACAAATGATCGAATTGTTGAATTTCGTTTAAAATAAAATGAAAAATCATTAAAAGAATTTCCTTTCAAATTTGAATTTATTTTCAAATTATAAATTAGGAGAAAACAAAATCATCGTAAAACATGAAATTAACAATCGCGATCAGGTGAATCCAATTTATTTTTCTTTGGGCTGAAATACTGATGTAACAAATTATTTTTTAATATCGATAAATTTTGTTATATTCGTAATTAATAATTTTTTTTTACCATTTATAAATCAAAATAAAAGATATTGCACATGGAAAACTTAGAAAACACAAATTCAAACGAGGGTGCAGTTACAGCTGTATTGATAGATTTAAAAGAAGCGAAAACCGCTCAAATAATGGGAATTATTTCTATAGTTTTAGTATTTTGTACTTGCTGCTACGGAGGTTTTATTGCTGCAATCTTAGGGTATTTAGCTATGACTAAGGGGAAAAAAGCTATTGATGATTATAACGCAAATCCTAGCATCTATACTGTAAAGTCATTTAATCAAGCTAAAACAGGAAAAACCGTAGGGCTTATTGGTATCGTAGTTGGTGCTTTAGCATTTTTATATATTATTTTTAGTTTGTTCTTCGGATTTGCTTCTGCGATTTTAGATGTAGTTACTGGAATTTTCTAATTGTTAAATTGTTTATTTAAAGACTATTTTGGGTTTGATTGTCCCGGTTGCGGGATTCAACGCTCTTGTATTGCTCTATTAAATGGTGATTTAGAGAAATCAGTTATATTATTTCCATCACTATTGCTCTATATTAGCTTATTATTATTACTTATTTTGAGCACTGTTTTTAAAATAAATATTTCTTATAAAGTTTTTGTAGGCATTGCAATTTCAGCACTTGTGATCCAAATTGTATATTATGCCTTAAGAATGACAAATGTAATTTATGTAGATTGCTATTTTAATTTCGATTAGAATTAAAAATAACTGATTTTAAAATTGAATTTTTGAATAAATTCTTTTTTAAAATCAGTTACACATAAATCTTTCTCACGAGTTATTTCAAAAGATGATTTTATTTTTAAAAATCCTAATTATAATACAATAAATTTAAAATCACTGAAAAGTTTAAATTACTTCAAAGTAGAATTTACAGATTTTCCTTATTTAGGAATTTGGGCTAAACCAAATGGTGATTTCATTTGTATAGAGCCTTGGCAAGGAATTTCAGATTCAGTCGATACAAATCAACTAATTTCAAAAAAAGAAGGTATAGTTACTTTGAAACAAAAATGCAGTTACCATGCAAAATATAGTATAGCTATTATTGATTAATTGTGACTAAAAACCTTTTCTAATTTTTCAACTACAATTTGTTGTCTTTTGTTTGATTTGTAAATCTGATAAATAACGAATATTGAAATAAATGAAGCTATAGCAGTGTATACATTAAACACAAACTGATTTCCTTTGCTTAGTAGATATAAATCAACAGACCATAGAGCGATTAAGATCAAAGAAGAAATAGAAAGTGAAACCATAAAAGTCTTCAATTTCAATTCGATTAAAGTTCCTTTTGTTTTCTGATTTAGACGAATTTCAATATTAAAAAAGTCAAACAGCTTTTTACGATTAAAATGCATCAATGGATCATCCCACTGCTTTGTTCGTAATTCAAAACTTTTACTGTATTTAATAAACATCACATCCTCAAACTCAATTTCATTATTGAAAACGGATTCCAATTTTGTTTGAGCCTGTTGATCTGTGAGTTCAGTATCAAAACATACTTTTCTCATAGACTTAATTTTATCCCTGTATTATTTAGCAAACTTTCAGAAATAATGAAATATCATTGTATTATATAATGACTTATTTTGTTTAAGTTTATGTCAAAAAAAACGCTTAGATATTACACTAAGCGTAAATTTATATTTTATATTTTAAAAAAAGGAATAAAATCTAATTAATTAGACAAACTAAGTAGTTTTGCTGATTAACTTATAAATTAAACCATTTCAGCTAACTTTTCTTCTAAAATTGCTATTTTGTTTAAGGCATCTGATTCTTTTTTACGTTCACTCAAAACAACTTGTTCTGGAGCACCGGCCATGAATTTTTCATTATGCAATTTCTTTTGAATACTTTGTAAGAACCCTTTTGTATAATTCAATTCTTCTTGCATTTTAACTTTTTCAGCAACCAAATCAATTGTATCTCCAAAAGGAATGTAATATTCGTTAGAATCAACTATAAATGAATTTGAATTCGCAACTTTTTCTTTCACGTATTCCAATTGGGTTAAATTACCCATTTTAGAAATAACACTATCAAATGAAAGATCTATTTCATTATTCTTTTTAACGAATAAATCCATTTTCACTTTGTTTGCAATATTGTTGTTTTTACGAATGTTACGAATATTGATAATTACTTCTTCTGCAAACTTGAAATTAGCTAATACTGTTTCATTTACAGAATCAACAACTGGCCAAGGAGCTAAAATAATATCATCTCCTTCTGCTCTTTCACGAATCAAATGCCAAATTTCTTCAGCAATAAAAGGAGTAAAAGGTTGCATCAATTTCAATAACTTCTCAAAAAACATTTTCGTTGTTTCCAACGTTTTTGAATCGATTGGTTGCTCATATCCTGGCTTAATCATTTCTAAATACCAAGAACAGAAATCATCCCAAACCAATTTATAGATGGACATTAACGCTTCAGAAATTCTGAATTTATCAAATTGATCATTTATTTCAGTTAAGGTTTTATTGAATTTCGCTTCAAACCATTCTATTGCTTTCGCAGAAGATTTTGGTTGTTCGATATCTCTAACTTCCCACGCATCAATTAAACGGAAAGCATTCCATACTTTATTCGTGAAATTTCTTCCTTGCTCGCATTGTGAAGTATCAAAAGGTAAATCATTTCCAGCTGGAGAAGAAATCAAAATTCCAACTCGAACTCCATCCGCACCATATTTTTCAATCAACTCAATTGGATCTGGAGAATTTCCAAGAGATTTAGACATTTTACGTCCTAATTTGTCTCTTACAATTCCAGTATAATAAACATTTTTGAATGGAATCTCACCTAAATATTCATATCCAGCAATGATCATTCTTGCTACCCAGAAGAACATGATTTCTGGAGCTGTCACCAAGTCATTCGTTGGATAGTAATATTTGATCTCTTCGTTACCTGGTCTTGTTAAACCATTGAACATAGAGATTGGCCATAACCAACTAGAGAACCAAGTATCTAAAACGTCTTCATCTTGTTTTAAGTCAGAAGCCGAAACACTTAATCCTGCTTTTTCTTTCACTAAAACAATTGCTTCTTCAACTGTTTTTGCAACTACATAATCATTTGCACCTGAACCAAAATACCATGCTGGAATTCTATGTCCCCACCATAATTGACGAGAAATACACCAATCCTTTACATTTTCCATCCAGTGACGGTAAGTGTTTTTGAATTTATCAGGATGAAATTGAATATCTCCATTCATTACAGCATCTAATGCTGGTTGCGCCAATTCTTTCATTGAAACGAACCATTGTAATGATAATTTAGGTTCAATAACAGCATCCGTTCTTTCAGAAAAACCAACTTTATTGATGTGATCTTCTGTTTTTACTAAATATCCTTTATCGTATAATTCTTTTTCAATTGCTTTTCTAACTTCAAAACGATCTTTTCCTTCATAATGCAATCCATTCGCATTTAAAGTTCCATTATCGTTTAAGATATCAATTGTTTCTAAATCAAATTTCTTTCCTAATTCGTAATCGTTCACATCATGAGCTGGAGTCACTTTTAAACAACCTGTTCCAAATTCCATATCAACATACTCATCCAAAATAATTGGAATAGTTCTGTTAGCGATTGGAACGATTGCTTGTTTCCCATGTAAATGTTTGAAACGAGCATCATTTGGATTGATACAAATTGCAGAATCTCCTAAAATAGTTTCCGGACGCGTTGTAGCAATTGTCAGCCATTGGTCATCACTTCCTGCAACTTTATAACGAACGTAAAATAATTTAGAATTTACTTCTTTATGATTTACCTCTTCATCAGAAACAGCTGTTAACGCTTCTGGATCCCAGTTAACCATTCGAACGCTTCTGTAAATCTTTCCTTTTTTGTAAAGATCCATGAAAACATCAATTACAGACTCAGAATACTCTGGATCCATTGTAAAACCAGTTCTTTCCCAGTCACAAGAACAACCTAATTTTTTCAATTGTTCTAAGATAATTCCACCATGTTTGTCTTTCCAAACAAATGCATGTTTTAAGAACTCTTCACGAGATAAATCTGATTTTTTAATTCCTTCTGTACGTAATTTCTGAACCACTTTTGCCTCAGTAGCAATCGATGCATGATCCGTACCAGGAACCCAACAAGCATTTTTTCCTAACATTCTCGCACGACGAACCAATACATCTTGAATTGTATTGTTCAACATATGTCCCATGTGCAAAACACCTGTAACATTTGGAGGAGGAATGACGACAGTATAAGCTTCACGTTCATCAGGTTCTGAATGAAAGTACCCTTTGTTCATCCAGTAAGAATACCATTTTTCTTCTGCCTTTATCGGCTCATACGTCTTTGGAATTTCCATATCTCATTGTAATTTGAATGCAAATTTAGTCTTATTTCTAGAAACAGCAAAGAAAGTAGACGTTCTTTCAGTTAGTTTTTAAACAGATTTTCAACTAAAGTCAATGTTTAATCAAGAACCAAACTTTTATCATATTTTAACTCTTGAAATAGAGTTAATTTAGGAAAATAAAGTAAACATTAATCGTCAATAAATGAATACTCGCATGAAAAATAGTAAGGTATCAATTCAATTTTTAGGAGCAACACAAACGGTTACAGGATCTAAACATTTATTAAAAACACCTGAATTAAATATTTTAGTTGATTGTGGCCTTTTTCAAGGAATAAAATCTTTAAGACTAAAAAACAGAGAAGATTTACCTGTAAACGTTAAAGAAATTGATGTAGTCATTATAACTCATGCCCATTTAGATCATTGTGGCTACATTCCAGTTTTAGTTAAAAATGGATTTA
This sequence comes from Chryseobacterium gleum, assembly GCA_943326825.2. Classification (GTDB taxonomy): domain Bacteria; phylum Bacteroidota; class Bacteroidia; order Flavobacteriales_D; family Crocinitomicaceae; genus CAIUKX01. Next base: position 6,240 of record CALPUT020000063.1, read on the forward strand.
AAGGTCAATTTTTGATGACACCTCCTACTCGTGATTTGGTTGAAATCATATTAAGAGATAGTGCTAAAATTCAAGAAGAAGATGCTCGGAAAGCAACTGAAGAAGGCTATACAAAACATGCTCCAGCAAAACCTTTATATACGGACGATGATATTGAGAAAGCGTTGAGTCAATTTGAAATTAGACATGATCAAATTTGGATTCACCTATCCGAAAATATTTCTTTTCAATTTTTAAAAAATGGCCACATTTTAGGTTCCGCTTTTATTGAGATGAAATGTTTTGGAAAGAAAATTGTTTTTTCAGGAGATATTGGACGAAAAAACAGTGATTTATTAGCTCCTCCAACCATCATCGAAGATGCTGATTATTTAATCATGGAAAGCACTTATGGAGATCGTTTACACCCAAAAAACAATCCTATAGACGACCTTGAAGAAACAATACTTTCAACGATTGAAAAAGGTGGAAATTTAGTTATCCCAAGTTTTGCCGTTGGTCGAGCACAAGAGATTATGTATTTAGTCAATCAATTGAAAGAACAAAAACGAATTCCAAATATTCCCGTTTACTTAGACAGTCCAATGGGAGCTGATGCTACAGAGATATTTTTGAATCATCCAAACTGGCATAAACTTTCTTCTCAAGAAACTTATTTAGTAAGTAAACACATTACAATTATTCGTGATTTTCATGATACTTTCAAAGTATTGAAAACAAAAGAAAGTAAAATCATTATTGCTGCAAGCGGAATGTTAACTGGTGGAAGAGTTTTAACTTATTTGAAAGAATACGGTCCTCTAAATGATAACACCATCTTATTAGTAGGTTATCAAGGAGAAGGGACTCGAGGAAGAGCGTTAAAAGAAGGTTTGAAAGAAGTGAAATTACATGGCAAATACGTCGATATTTATGCTGAAATAAAAAACATCGATTCCATGTCAGGTCATGCTGATCAAAAAGAAATGCTGGATTGGATTAAAGCATTTAGAAAAAATCCGAAGAAAATTTTCCTTGTTCACGGAGAACCTCAAGCGCAAGATGTATTTCGCGTGAAAATTCAAGACGAAATCGGTTCAGAAGTAATTATTCCAGAATTAAACCAAGAATTTATTTTAGACTAAATGGGAAATCACGAAGATATTTTAATCAAAAAAGCTTCAGGCAAAGAAGAATATTTTTCTTTTCAAAAACTTAGAAATTCATTAATAAAATCGAATGCAACATTTGATGAAGCAGAAGATATTGTTCAAAGTTTAAAAGGTCAAATTCATCAAGGAATTAGCACGAAGAAAATCTATAGTATGGCTTTCCGTTTACTAAAAAAGCAATCAAACGACAATGCTTCTCGTTACTATTTGAAACAAGGAATAATGGAACTTGGCCCATCCGGCTTTCCATTCGAAAAATACATTGCTGAGTTATTTAAGGCTGAAGGACATGCAACTGAAAATGGTGTAATTCTTCAAGGAAATTGTGTAACACATGAAATTGATGTCATTTGTCGAAAAGATGATACAATCATGTTAATGGAATGTAAATACAAAAACATTGGAGGCATATCTGTTGATGTAAAAGTTCCATTATACATCCATTCACGCTTTCAGGATATTGTTGAACATGGAAAGATTTTCGAATTTCACAAGAATTTCAAAGGATGGATTGTCACCAATTCCCGTTTCACTGATGACGCTTTAAAATTCGGAAAATGTAGAGGAATTAATCTATTAGGTTGGGATTATCCGAAAACAAAATCACTTAAAGACATCATAGATGAAACAGGACTTTATCCCATAACTTGTCTTGCATCTTTAACACAAGTTGAAAAAAATGCATTTCTTGAAAGGGGCGTTGTTTTAGCAAGAGATATTTGTAAAAATCGAAGGATATTTGAAAGATTAGGAACCAAAACCACACGAATTGAAGCGATTATGAAAGAAAGCGAAAAGTTGTGTGGGAAATAAAAAATTTCCGCTCCTGAATTGTGATTTCCTATTTAACAGAATTTAAGTTTCCTCCCTTGAGGGAGGATAAAGGAGGGTGACAACGAGAATTCTAATTTGTAGAGATTATTGTTTTTTAAATAAAATCATCATTTTCACCTCCCTTGCCCCTTACCGATAAAAATCGGCACAAGCTCTCAAGGAGGGAAATGTAATTAAAAAGATTAATTTTGGGTAAAAATTTAAAGATGCTTCAAAAGTTTACTTACATATTTATTCTATTTCTTGGTTTAACTTCCTGTTTCAAAGGAAAACATGTTGATTTGATTATTCACAATGCTCAAGTTCATACGTTGAATGAACAAAATTCAATTCAAGATGCTATTGCGATCAAGGATGGGGAAATTGTAGAAGTTGGACCTGAACGTCAAATATTAAATAAATATACTTCGGATGAAGATATTGATGCTGGAGGAAAAGATATTTACCCTGGATTTACAGATGCACATGGACACATATTATCGTTGGTGCAACAAAAATTGAATTTAGATTTAACCAATTCACAATCATTTGATGAAGTATTGGTTCGTTTAGAGAAATACGAGCAGCGAACGCACCGTAAATTCATTATCGGAAGAGGCTGGGATCAATCACTTTGGGCAAACAAAGAATTTCCGACAAATGAGCAATTAAATAAAATGTATCCGAACACACCAATCTGTTTGTATCGTGTGGATGGACATGCTATTTTAGTGAATGAGGCGCTATTGAAAAAAGCAAATATTACTGCTTCCACAATAATTGAAGGCGGACAAATCGAAGTGGAAAATGGAAAATGTACGGGAATTTTAACTGATAATGCGGTTTTACCGATTCTGAAATTCATTCCAAAATATTCTAAAAAAGAAATCAAAGAAACGATTTTAGAAATACAAGAAGAATTATTTCAATATGGTATAACAGGTGTTCACGAAGCTGGAATAGAAAATTCGGATATTCAATTATTTGAAGAATTAATTAATTCAAATCAACTTTCACTAAATATCTACGCAATGTTAACTCCATCCGAAGAAAATATTGCGTTCTCCAAAAAGAAAGGAATTTACAAACATAAAAATTTATCTATCAGAAGTTTCAAAGTGATGGGAGATGGAGCTCTAGGTTCACATGGTGCTTGGTTGAAAAAAGAATACGCTGATAAAAAAGGTCATTTTGGTGCTTTAGCAACACCTGAATCAGAACTGAAACGCATCGCTACCATTTGTGAATTAACCGGTTACCAAATGAATACCCATGCAATTGGTGATGCAACGAATAGTCTGATTTTTCAGATTTACAAAAGTCTGAATGACGTCAATAAAGACCATAGAAGTCGAATTGAACATGCGCAAGTGATCGATCCTAACGAGATTAAATTATTCTCAGAATATGGTATCTTTCCATCTGTTCAACCAACTCACGCAGTAAGCGATCAACGTTGGGCTGAACAACGAATTGGCAAAGAACGATTGAAAGGTGCTTATGCTTATCGTTCTATTTTAGCGAATTACGGAATGATTGCTATTGGAACAGATTTTCCAATTGAAAACATCGATCCTTTCTTAACAATTCACGCAGCAGTTCAACGAAAAAATGCAGAAAACGAACCTCTACAGGGTTTTCTAACTCAAGAAGCGATTACAATTGAAGATTGTATCAAAGGAATGACGATTTGGGCTGCATTCGCTTCATTTGAAGAAGCTCGTTTAGGAACGTTGGAAAAAGGAAAAGATGCTACGTTTGCAATCTTTGAGAATAAAGTAATTTCAACACCAAACTTTCAGCCGAATTTCGCTTATATGACTTTTATTAAAGGGAAGAAGGTTTATTCGGTTGAGTGATTTGAAATTTTG
>CALPUT020000064.1 GCA_943326825.2 Chryseobacterium gleum
GAATTAGTTGAAGATAAAAAAATCGAAAAAACGGATGAATTAAATGGAACTTTTGTTGAGTTTATTCCTGATGATCAAATTTTTAAAAAATACGTATATAAATCAACTTATTTAGATAAAATGATGTGGAATTATTGCTACCTGAATAGAGGTTTAGCGATTTATTTCAACGGAACAAAATATCAATCTAAAGACGGATTAAAAGATTTGTTGGAGAACAACATGGATGGTGATCCATTGTATCCAATTATACATATTGAAGCGGATGATATTGAGGTAGCTTTCACACATGGAAGAACGTATGGTGAAGATTATTATTCATTCGTTAATGGTCAGCATACAACTCAAGGCGGTACGCATCAAAGTGCATTTAGAGAATCTGTTGCAAAAGTAATTCGTGATTTCTATAATAAGAATTACGAGGCTTCAGATATTCGTCAATCTATAGTTGCGGCAATTTCAGTGAAAGTTGTTGAGCCAGTTTTTGAATCGCAAACAAAAACTAAATTAGGTTCTCAAGAAATTGAACCGAATGGAAAATCGATGCGCGCGTTTGTAAATGATTTCTTAAAAGAAGCATTAGACAATTATTTGCATAGAAATCCAGATGTTGCGGAATTAATTGAACGAAAAATTAAGCAATCTGAAAGAGAGCGTAAAGAGCTTTCTGGAATTCGAAAAATAGCAAGAGATAGAGCGAAAAAGTCAAATCTTCATAATAAAAAATTAAGAGATTGTCGTTTGCATTTGACAGATTTAAAGGAAGATAGAAGAGAAAATACAACGTTATTTATTACTGAGGGAGATTCTGCTTCTGGATCTATTACCAAATCAAGAGATGTAAATACACAGGCGGTCTTTTCATTACGTGGTAAGCCTTTGAATTGTTATGGCATGACCAAAAAAGTGGTTTATGAAAACGAGGAATTTAACTTAATTCAAGCTGCTTTAGATATAGAAGAAGATATGGATAATTTGCGTTACAATAAAATTGTAATTGCAACCGATGCCGATGTTGATGGTATGCATATTCGTATGTTATTGTTGACGTTTTTCTTGCAATTTTTCCCTGATTTGATTAAGCGAAATCACGTTTATGTCTTGCAAACGCCTTTGTTTAGGGTGAGAAATAAGAAGAAAACAATTTATTGTTATTCAGAACAAGAACGTAGAGATGCAATTACAGAATTAGGGAAAAATCCAGAGATAACTCGATTTAAAGGTTTGGGAGAGATTTCTCCAGATGAGTTTAAAAACTTTATTGGTCCTGATATTCGATTAGAACCTGTTTTACTTTCAAAAGATGCTTCGATTGATTCTATTTTGTCTTATTATATGGGTAAAAATACACCTGAAAGACAAAACTTTATCATCGATAACTTGAGAGTTGAAAAAGATATAGCATTAAATGATGAAGAATTGAATGATTTGGATTCAGGTAACATAGAAATTGCTTCATAAAGATGGCAGAAGACGAAATAAATGAAAATTTAGAAGGGGCAGAAGATCCAATTGAAAATTCATCTGATGATTTGACGCCTACTGAAGACACGATTGTTCCTGTTGGTGGATTATATGAAAATTGGTTCTTGGATTATGCTTCTTATGTAATTCTTGAAAGAGCTGTTCCTTCATTGTATGATGGACTGAAACCAGTTCAGAGAAGGATTTTACATTCTATGAAAGAATTAGATGATGGACGCTACAATAAGGTTGCTAACATTATCGGTAATACAATGAAATATCACCCTCACGGTGATGCTTCTATTGGAGATGCTTTGGTTCAACTAGGTCAAAAAGATTTATTAATCGATTGCCAAGGGAACTGGGGGAATACGCTAACTGGCGATGGTGCTGCTGCTGCTCGATACATTGAAGCAAGATTGTCTAAATTTGCTAGTCATGTTGTTTTTAATCCAAAAACGACAAATTGGTTGACAAGTTATGATGGTCGAAATAAAGAGCCGGAACAATTACCGGTAAAATTCCCATTATTACTAGCTCAAGGTGGAGAAGGGATTGCTGTTGGTTTGGCATGTAAATTCTTACCTCATAATTTCATTGAAATTATAGAGCAATCAATCAATCATTTAAGAGGGAAGAAAGTTGAGTTATTACCCGATTTCCAAAATGGTGGAATGGCTGACTTTTCGAATTACAATGATGGATTAAGAGGAGGAAAAGTTCGTGTAAGAGCGAAAATTAAAAAGCTTGATAATAAAACATTAGTTGTTCATGAAATTCCTTTTGGAACAACAACTGGATCGTTAATCGAATCTATTATCAAAGCGAACGACAAAGGGAAAATAAAAATCAAAAAAATTGAAGATAATACAGCTGCTGATGCTGAAATTATTATTCATTTGACTCCAGGGGTTTCTCCTGATAAAACCTTAGATGCTTTATATGCATTTACAGATTGCGAAGTTTCTATTTCTCCAAACTCCTCTATTATCGATGGAGATACGCCACGTTTCTTAGGTGTAACTGAGATTTTAAAAACAAGTACAAAAAATACGGTTGACCTTCTAAAATTAGAGCTTGAAATTCGTTTAGATGAACTAGAAAGACAATGGCATTTTTCTACTTTGGAAAAGATTTTTATCCATGAAGAAATGTATATTGACTTCAAGCACTATAGTGATAAAGAAACATTGTACGGATATTTATATAAGCGATTTGACCCTTTCAAAAAGCAATTTATTCGTGAGATAGTCGATGAAGATTTGTTGCGTTTGACTCAGATTCAAATGATTCGTATTACTCGTTTTGATTCGACTAAAGCGGATGATAATTTATTGAAAATAGAGGAAGAGATTAACTCTGTTAAAGAGAAATTAGCGAATCTAATTGAATACGCTATTGATTACTTCAAAGATTTGAAAAAACGTTTTGGAGAAGGGAAAGAGCGTAAAACTGAAATCAAACAATTCGATACAATTACTGCTACAAATGTAATTATAGCGAATAAAAAATTATACGTTGATTACGAAGAAGGATTTATCGGTTACGGTTTGAAGAAAACTGAAGCGGTGAATGACTGTTCAGAAATCGACGACATTATTATTTTCTTTGCAACTGGGAAAATGATGATTACCAAAATTTCAGATAAGAAATTTGTAGGGAAAGGAATCGTTCATGCAGACGTTTGGAAAAAAGGTGATAAACGAACAATTTATCATTTAATCTACCAAGATGGATTGGGTGGACCAGCAATGATGAAACGTTTTTATGTGAATAGCATAACGAGAGATACGGAATACGATTTATCAAAAGGGACAAAAGGTTCAAAAATGTTGTATTTCTCTGTTCATCCAAATGGAGAAAGAGAAGTGATAAGTGTATTGTTAAGACCTCGACCGCATTTAAAACGTTTGCGTTTTGATATTGACATGGGTGAGATGTTAATCAAAGGACGAAATTCTGCAGGTAATCGAGTAACAAAAGAAATTGTTCAAAAAATAACACAAAAAGAAGTCGGTGGTTCAACATTAGCAGCTCGTAAAATTTGGTACGATACAGTTGTTGGGCGTTTAAATGATGATGGAAGAGGAACATTCTTAGGTTCTTTCAAAGGAACTGATAAAATTTTAACTTTATATAAGACTGGTGAATATCGTTTAAGTAATTTTGATCTATCGAATCACTTTGATGAGGATATGATTCACATTGAAAAATGGCATCCAGATAGACCGATTTCAACCGTATATTATGATGCTGAAAAGGAAATACATTATGTGAAAAGATTCTTATGTGAAGTTACTACGGATAAAAAAGTATTATTTATAAGTGAAAGTGAGGGTTCATATATGGATGTAGTTTCTACAGCTTATAAACCAGAAGCAAAAATTATTTATAATAAGCTTTTAAGAGAGACAAAAAACTTACCTGATAATATAATCAATTTAGCAGATCATATCGAAGTGAAAGGTATGAAAGCGCAAGGGAATCAGGTGACAAAATTAAAGATTAAAGAAATCGTTTTAACTCATCCGATTGAAGGAGCAGAACCTTGGCCTGAAGACGTAAAAATCGAAGAGGTTGAATCAGATGAAGAGGAAAATGATGATTCGGATGATGATGAAAATACAATAGAGTGGGATTTGTCAAATGGAGATGATGATCAACCTACCTTGTTTTAGATAAATTTTTTAATTTATAGGGCTGTCAATTTTGATAGCCCTATTTTTTTGCAAATTTTATCTTTCTTCCCTATATTTGCACAACCAAAGGATGATTTCTCTCCAATTCAAACGAGGAAAGGATGCTACACTATCCGTGACTAGTGAAATAAATATCAATATTTTATGAGTTTAACAATGGAAAAAATGACTTCAGCTGATTTAATTGAGTTGGAAGAAAACTATGGTGCACACAATTATCACCCATTACCAGTAGTTCTTTCTAGAGGAGAAGGGGTTCACGTTTGGGATGTGGAAGGAAAACATTATTATGATTTTCTTTCGGCTTATTCTGCAGTAAATCAAGGTCATTGTCACCCGAAAATTATCGGCGCGATGATCGAACAAGCAAAAACATTAACGTTAACATCAAGAGCTTTTTATAACGATGTTCTTGGAAGTTATGAAAAATATGTGACAAACTACTTTGGTTTTGACAAGGTATTACCTATGAATACAGGTGCTGAAGCAGTTGAAACTGCAATAAAGTTATGTAGAAAATGGGCTTACGAAAAAAGAGGTGTTGCTGAAAATCAAGCACAGATTGTTGTTTGTGAAGGTAATTTCCATGGAAGAACAACGACTATTGTTTCTTTTTCAAATGATCCAGATGCTAGAAAAAACTTTGGACCTTTTACTCCAGGTTTTATTCATATTCCTTATGATGATGTTGAAGCATTAGAAAATGCATTGAAGCAAGAAAATGTTGTTGGTTTCCTAGTTGAGCCTATTCAAGGAGAAGCTGGTGTTTACGTTCCTTCTGAAGGTTATTTGAAAAAATCAAAAGAATTGTGTGAGAAATACAATGCTTTATTCATTGCTGATGAAGTACAAACAGGAATTGCTCGTACAGGTAGATTGTTAGCGGTTCACCATGAAGATGTTCAACCGGATATTTTAATATTAGGTAAAGCAATTTCAGGTGGTGTTTATCCAGTTTCAGCTGTCTTAGCAAACGACAACATTATGAATGTGATCAAACCAGGTCAACATGGTTCAACTTTCGGTGGCAATCCAATTGCTGCAAAGGTTGCAATTGCTGCATTAGAAGTTGTTAAAGATGAAGCTTTAGCTGAGAATGCTGAAAAATTAGGTCAATTATTCAGAAGTGAAATGCAACGTATAATTGATAATACTGATTTAGTTGTTAAAGTGAGAGGTAAAGGTTTATTGAATGCAATTATCGTAAATGACACCCCTGATAGTGCAACGGCGTGGAATTTATGTGTGCAATTAAAAGAAAATGGTTTATTAGCAAAACCGACTCACGGAAATATTATTCGTTTTGCTCCTCCTTTGGTTATGACTGAAGAGCAATTGTTAGAATGTGTTGCCATTATTGAAAAAACAATCAACGAATTTAAAAAGTAATATACTTTATTGATTTAGTAAGCCTCTCAATTTCTTGAGGGGCTTTTTTGTTTGAATTCTGCAACTAATTATCAAAAACAGTTTATTATCTTTGTTTCTCAAAATTAAAACTTAAAATATTGGCAACTAAAATAAAATTTGGAACTGACGGATGGAGAGCAATTATTGCTGAAGAATTTACTGTCGATAATGTTGTAAGGGTTGCTTCTGCGACAGGTGTATGGGTAAAGAAAAATTTTCAAAATCCAAGTATTATAATTGGGCATGATTGTCGTTTTGCAGGAGAATTATTTTTAGATGCAGCTGTAAAAGTATATTTAAGTCAAGGTATCAATGTGAAATTTGCTAAAGGGTTTGTTTCTACACCAATGGTTTCTTTAGGAGCTGTTCAATTAGGTTGTTCATTAGGTATTGTTTTAACAGCAAGTCATAATCCACCTTCTTATAATGGTTACAAATTAAAAGGACATTTTGGTGGTCCATTATCGCCAGAGCAAGTTCAAGAAATAGAAGATATTATTCCTGATGCATTTGAATTTAATTTAGATTCAATTTCAATTGAAGAAGCTATTCAAAATGGTCAAGCTGAAATTGTTGATTTAGAAACAAGATATGTAAATCATATTGAAGCAAATTTTGATTTAGAGGCAATTAAAAATTCAGGATTGAATTTAGCTTATGATGCAATGTATGGTGCAGGTCAAAATGTATTAAAAAGAATTTTACCAGCGACTCATTTGTTACATTGTGATTATAATCCATCATTTCACGGTCAAGCTCCTGAACCAATCGAGAAAAATTTAAAAGAATTAGAAAGTTTCATCAAATCAAATGGATCTATTGATTGTGCTTTAGCAACTGATGGAGATGCTGATAGAATTGGATTGTATAATGGTAAAGGAGAATTTGTTGATTCTCATCATATCATTTTGCTATTAATGCATTACTTAGTTAAATACAAAGAAATGTCAGGTAAAGTGGTAACAGCTTTCAGTGCAACACCTAGAGTTGGAGTATTAGCAGATCATTATAAATTAGAAAGTGAAATCGTAAAAATCGGATTCAAATATATCGCTACTAAAATGGTAGAAGAAGATGTATTAATCGGTGGAGAAGAGTCAGGAGGAATTGCCGTAAAAGGTCATATACCTGAGCGAGATGGAATTTGGATGGGCTTAATTATCTGGGAATTCATGGCGAAATCAGGTAAATCATTAGATGATTTGATTAAAGAGGTTTATGATATCGTTGGAGGGTTTAAATTTGAAAGAAATGATTTACACATTACAGAAGATTTAAAACAAAGTATCATTGCGAATTGTAAAGAAGGAAATTACAAATCTTTCGGTCCTTATAATGTTAAAGAAGTTGGAACAATTGACGGATTTAAATATTTCTTTGACGAAAACAGGTGGATGATGATTCGCCCTTCAGGAACAGAACCAGTTTTGAGAACATATGCTGAAGCGCCAACTATCGAAGAAGTAAGGGAAATCTTAAAATATACAGAAGAGACAATTTGTAAATAAATGATTAATAAAATATTTGCAAAAATTGAATACTATTTTAATAAAAAGGGAGTAATTATACTCTCTTTTTTAGTTTCACTTTATATACTTGGTCATTTTGCAGATAAGTATTACGGATATACTACAAAAGACAAAACCTTTACAAATATCTGTTCTGATGGTACTGGTTATTATGCCTATTTACCTCAATATATTATTTATCCCCAATACAAACATTTTGGTTTTCAAGAGATAGTTCAAAAAAAACATCCCATCAGAAGTCTTTTTCCAATGTGGAATAAACATGGACAAAATCAAAGAGTGGATAAATATTATATTGGTTATGCCTTATTAAATTCGCCCTTTTTTTTAACTACTCATCTTTATCATAAAATTGTTTATGGAGAAGGAGATGGATATTCGCTTGGTTATCGTATTTCAATAACAATTGGCGCTTTGTGTTTTTGGTTGTTTGGTTCTATTTTTATATTTAAGTTTTTACATTTTTTTGATGTGAAACCAATTTATAGAATCATTACGATTATCTTATTAGCGTTTGGGACTAATTTAAATTTCTATACATCGATTTATTCTACTTTTTCACATGTAACATCATTCTTTTTAATAGCATGCTTCCTATATTTTGCTAAACGCTTGGCGTTGAATATTAGTCGAAAAAACATCATACTTTTTGCACTATTAATTTCTGCGATTTATATAACAAGGCCTGTAAATGTCCTTATTTTATTAATTGTGCCATTTTTATTTTCAAGTTTGAAAGAATTTAAAGAGAAATTGATTCTCTTATTTAAGTATCATAGGCTTAGTTTGTTTTTTACAATATCTGTTATGCTGATAGTTGTTTCTATTCAATTATGGAATACATACGATCAAATAGGTGAGATTAAAATGAATACATATTCAGACGAATGGTTTTCTGAATGGAAAACACCTCATTTTGGAGATGTATTATTTGGATATAACAAAGGTTTCTTTGTTTTTGCGCCAATTATGTTTTTGATGTTTCCAGGTTATTATTATTTATTCAAAAAAGAAAGGAATCTATTTTTCGGTGTTATTGTTACAAGTATTATTGTTGTTTATTTTGTTGCTTCATGGCATGCATGGGAATATGGAGTAGGATTTGGTATGAGACCTTTAATAGATTTCCTTCCACTTTTTTGCATTCCAATAGCTTTCTTATTTAATGAGATCAATAAATTTTTAAGACCTTTTTTAATAATCGTATCTATTGGATTAATTTATGTTTACCAATTTTTTCAATACCAAATTTTGAATTCTATATTGGATGTTGGAGAAATAAAGAAAGATTATTTTTGGAAAGTTTTTTTACAAGATGATGAACGATTTAGATGGAGTTACGCCTTTGAATTTGAAACGATTGATAAACGTAATTTAAAGATTGATAAAGTCTTAAAAATTGATCAATTTAAAAAACAATATTTACTTGATAAATCAATCACTATTACAAACAAAGCTAATTCACCAATTATTACGGTATACAAAGATTCTTTGAGAAATACAGATGAAATTGCTTTTGAATTAAATTTTTTAATAAAAATAGCAGACGAAAAAGATAATCCGCAGGTATTAGTTGAATACTTTAATAAAAAAGAAGTGATAAAAAAATCTCAATTTATTCTTGGTACTGAATTAAATGATATTCAGAAATATGAAAAGTTGAATTTGGAAATTTTTCCGAATTTAAAATATGGAGAAATAGATTCAATGAAGATTCATTTTTATACTTTCTCTGAAAAATCAAATTCAAAAAACATTCAATTAATTAAGTATAAAAATATAGCCAATTAATTAAAAAAAATACGACATATTTCATTAAATTAAATTAACTAAATCAGATTAAGTTTTCAGATTTTTCTTTACTTTACTCTTTTTTTACATTATGGCAGGATCTTCTATTGGACAACTTTTTCGTGTAACAACTTTTGGTGAATCTCATGGTGTTGCAATTGGCGGTATTATTGATGGGGTACCTTCTAATTTTGAATTGGATTTAGATGAAATTCAAAAAGAGTTAGATAGAAGGAAACCAGGTCAGTCAGCAATTGTTACTCAAAGAAAAGAATCTGATAAAGTTCAATTTTTATCTGGAATTTTTGAGGGAAAAACAACTGGAGCTCCAATTGGTTTTATGATTCAAAATGATGATCAACGTTCAGGTGATTATAGTCATATTAAAGATTCTTTCAGACCATCTCATGCTGACTTTACATATGAAGCTAAGTATGGATATAGAGATTACAGAGGTGGTGGAAGATCTAGTGCAAGAGAGACAGCTTCAAGAGTCGTTGCTGGTGCTATAGCGAAACAACTTTTATCGAAATTGGGAATAACCATAGTCGCATATGTTGACCAAGTAGGTTCGATTAAATTATCGACTTCTGATTTAATTAATTATGAATCAATTGAAGAAAATCCAGTAAGATGTCCGAATAATGAGGTTGCTCATCAAATGGAGGAGTTAATTCGTGAAGTAAGAAAAGATGGAGATACAATAGGTGGTTGTGTTAGATGCGAAATTAAAGGTGTTCCTGTTGGTTTAGGAGAACCTGTTTTCGATCGATTAAATGCAGAGTTAGGAAAGGCAATTTTATCCATAAATGCTGTTAAAGCAATTGAGTTTGGTTCAGGTTTCTCAAGTGTAGAAATGCGTGGTTCAGAACATAATGATTCATTTTTATCAGATAAATCAACAGCTACAAATTTTAGTGGTGGTATTCAAGGTGGAATTTCTAATGGAATGCCAATAATTTTTAGAGTTGCTTTTAAGCCTGTTGCAACGATAGTTCAAGATCAAGATTCAATTGATAAATTCGGAAATGAAGTTACTGTTTCTGGAAAAGGCAGACATGATCC
>CALPUT020000065.1 GCA_943326825.2 Chryseobacterium gleum
ATAATTAAATAAACGTATTAAGTAAAATCACTTAATTTTTCGATACAAATATCGCTCAGAGTAAAAGGAAAAATGGAAAATTTATATTATGAAAGGAATATATTTAGTGATAAAAAATATTTCCAAAATATTATCAAAACTTAAAACAGGGTTCATATAATACAGTTTTGTTTAAACTGAATTAACACAGCATAGCTGTAATTTAATAATGTATATTCAATCGTTTAAAAATATAAAAGTCAAAAAATTGAATTATTATTTAGAATATTCTAATGATTTTTTATAATATTTTAGATAATTCAATTCATCATTTTTGAATTGATAAACAGTTGCTATTAAAAAATTAATCTGTGAGTCATATGGCTGAAGTTGATCAGCTTTCAAGAAATTTTCTAGTGCTTGATCATATTTTTTTAACGTGCCATAAGATAAACCTAAATTCATCCATGTTAAGGAATTATTTGGACTAATCTTAACTTGTTTTAAATAAAAATGAATTGCTTTTTTATAATCACCTTTTGCAAAATATACATCACCAAGATTTGAAATTAAATTAGGATTCAGGACTAAAGCCTTTTTTAAATAAAATTCTGATGAATCATATTCTTTTAATTTTAAATATCCAATTCCAATTGATTCAAAAACTTCTGCCGACTGATTTGGGTAAATATAAACACTCCTTTTCAATTCATTTACACTTCTTAAATAATAGTTTCTCTTTAAAATGGAATCTGTTTCATTAAATGCAACTGTTCGGATTAATTCATTTCCATAAAAAGAGTGAGCTCTTGAATTATTAGGCATTTTGATTAAATCATTTGAAAAAAGTGTTAGATTATCTTTCCAATCTTTATTTCGTTCAATTGTTCGAAATGAATAAAATAAAATTAGTGGGATCAAAAAAGCAAATAATTTTATATTAGTGCTAAAAAAGTTTGAAATACTTTTATATTTTTCAAAAGACAATTTCGTTTTAGTAATTTTCAGAAATAAAATGACAATTATAAAAGCAAATCCAAGGGAAGCAAAATACAAAAAACGATCAGCCATAGCTACTCCAATAGTAAAGATAAAATTGCTAAATAATGACATCGTAATAATGAAAATTAATATTCCAAATGCAATTAAATCTTTCTTTAAAATTTTAATAAAACAAAATATAGATGCAAAAATCAAAAACAACAACGTTAAAATAACTTTAATGTCTGAAAAATTTACAATTTTAATTTGACCATAAGAACGATCGTATAAAAGATTTTTGGGATAGATTAGTAATAAAATATAATCTCCCATTATTTTAATTTCAGTCGCAATACGATTTGTAATATTATTAGTTGATAATAATAAATTTTCTAATGGAGTTACTATATAAGTTGAATCATTTTCTGATAAAACAATATTTCGAATAATCAAGAAAACTATTACTGGAATTAAAAGAAAAACAAATGGTAAAATATTTTTTTTTAATGATTGATTAATAAAGAGATAGCAAGTAATAGGCAATAATAAAATCATTGTAATAGCAGTTTCTTTTGCAAGTAAAGCGCCAAAAAAAAGAAAACTAACAACTATTAAATGATAAATTTTATTTTTTTCAAAATATTTTATCAAATAGTAAAGACTCGCTATTGTAAGTAAAAAACCTAATAATTCATCCCTACTTTTAATATTTGCAACCACCTCTGAATGAACGGGATGTGAAATAAACAACAGTGAAATCAGAAATGGTACAACAAGATTATAATCTTTCAATAATTTAGAAAGAGTAATAAATAACAACCAGCCAGTAAAAACGTAAAAGATTACGTTTATCCAATGGCTTAAGTGCGGATTATTTGGCGAAAGTTGCCACTCTAAAGCGAACATTGCAACCGATAGTGGTCTATATATTCCATCATCTATTAAATAATATCCAACTCTATAATGATTTTGAAATATTGTTGATATTCCTTTTAAACCTTTTGTAGTTACAGTATTTTCAGAAATTAAAGAAAAGTCATCTAATACATAATCATGATGAACGGTATTATAGTATAAAATAAAAGCTAATAAACTAACAATTATACCTAATGTCCATTTTGTTTTGGTGTAAAACAATTTCTCTGAATTATCAGAAAGTTTGAAATTCATATATTAGTCGGTATGTTTATTTTAAACGGTAATAAAAACCTAGATTTAAACCAAACGAATATAAATATTGATTTATAGCAGCTTCCATTGATGGTGTTATCGACTGACGGTAAATCATTTCAGACTTAAAATACCAAGATTTTGATAAATCATTTTGAATTCCTAAATTCAGTATAGTTGCAAAATTAATTTTAGAAAAATCTGAATTTCCTTTAACCACATTTGTAAAAGAAGAATTTTCTTTTTGAATTAAAATTTTAGAAGAAAGAAAGATATTAGATGAGATACCAGCAGAAACATAAAATTTAGTTTTTTTAGAAATAATATTATAATTTAATTTAAGTGGAACATCAAGGTAATAAATATGATCTATTGATTTATCAATATTTGGAATGACTTTGTTTTTTAATTTATATCCTTTATCTGAATATAAAAGACCTGAAGAAATTGAAAATCTATTATTTAATGTGAAATCAAAATTCAGTCCAGTAGTGTATCCAATTTTTGAAATCTCCAATGAATCCATCTCATCTTTTAACCATCTATTAGATGGATTTGTAGAAGTTGTTCTATAACAATAATCTGCTGAATATGTTCCTCCAATTGAAAATGAATTGAATTTTAACGAATCATTTTGTTGCGCATAATTGATAAATGGCAATAGATGAATAATTAATAAAACTAGCTTTTTCATATTGAATTTTTTATAGTTAATCTTTAATACATCGAATACTAAATCCATAATTTTTATGTGTAAATTGTCTATAAACACCTTTGTTTTGACTATCTAAATATCTATACCAAGCTTGGTTATTATTTTCGGAAGAAGTCCAGAAAAAAGCAGTATTATTTTCATTATTAACGTTACCATTAAAAACTCTGCATCCTGAAGGAATTGCATTAAAGCCTTCTGTACTTGTATAAATTTCAATCGGATTCATCCATTCAATAGATGTTTTCATTAAGAGTAATCCAACATTTGATCCTCTCCAAGCCAACCCATTGGTTTCATTATCAGACATTCCTAAAGTTTTTTCTAAAGTCTTCCATTCTTCATCCGTTGGAATATGCCAACCATCAGGAGCAATTTTTTTTGTATCAGAAACAGCATTCCAATTATATAATAAGCCATAACGAGAATCAATTGAACAAAAAGCACCTTCCGAAGTATTTTCCCATACACTATCATTTTCAGATATTGCTATTTTATTTATCGAAGAACCATCTGAATATTTTTTCACTTTCAAATTTTCAGCCATCCACCATTGATTACCAATTTTAACAGTAGCATAGACATTCCCTTCAACATCTTGCATTGTGCTTGTTTCATTAGGGATTTTATCCACTTTATCTTCTTTTTTACATGAAAGAAAAATAAAAAAGAAAATTCCAAAAATATAATTAAACCTCATAGCAATAATTCTTATTAATATTTCATGAATAATTTAGTAGCTGTTTGAGCTCCAGCATTTACCAAAATTGTATACAATCCATTATCAATTGTATTTAAATTAATTTCCTCATTTGAAATAAAATTTGAGTTTCCTAATGCCTTCTCAATTAAAACAACACCAAAAGAGTTAATAATTTTATAACTTAATTCCGTCGATTCGCCAGAAATAATATTTAAAATCAGCTTTTCACTTGCTGGATTTGGATAAAAATCAAATTCAAAGGAATCTCCTCTTTGAGAAGGACATACAACAGAAATGTCACGATTCGCACATGATCCAGGATAACAACATAAAGATTCAATCATAAAATTAACTTTTGAATCAAAGTTGCAGGCCATTGAATCAGAACATCCGTAAACAATAGGTGTTTGGCACGCACCGGGTATACTACAAACAAATGATTTGTCAAATTCTAAATAATTTGGATCTATACATCCGCACGAGTAAGGATAATTTAAAAATGAGCTTACTTGTTCATCAGGTTGAAGTAATGTATCTTTTGCAACATACTTTAATGTCTTTAAAACACCATCAACTAATGCTTCAATCTCAATATTAATTTGAAATGATAGTTGACCTTTAGTAGTTAATTGTGCAATTAATACTTGATTAGTGTCAGGAATAACTCCTGATACTCCTGAATTTTGTAGCGCAAAATTTGTACTTGTAAAATTCATTTTTGCAATTAATGATCCAAAAATTGTACTGTCATTACCGGTGGTAAAATCTTTAATACCATTATCAATCCAATTATCTGGATTATTGACCATCGTATCCATTCCATCAGCAATTGTAAGTGGAATACCTAACAAAGGGTCATTATTATTTAACATACCATCTGAAACCATAGAACTTCCTCCATCATTATTGGTCCCACCAATGAAAGAACCATCAATATCTTGTGATTTTAACAAGCCAAAATAAGTTTTGTTTGCTTGTTTTTTAGTCGTTTGGCCTAATGTTAGCCATGTATCCAACGCAACAGCATTTTCACCGTATCTGGCTTTTATAAAATCTTTTGCAAAAGTTTGGCCATCTAAATTATTGTAAAAATAATCAGTACTAGCAATAGAAAAAGGATGATCATTATTCCCGTAAATTTTTTTTAATTTACTTCCAGGTAACATATCAATATAAATTCTATAAGTAGTAGATCCTGCCTCTACTTTTCCACCAATTGTATCAGTTGAATCAGCATTATTTGAAATATAATAAGTCTCTACAATCACCTTTTCAAGTTGAGAAAAAGCTGATGAAGAGAAAAAGATCAAAACGAATAGGTAAAAATAATTTCTCATTTTTAGATTGAATTTAATTTGTTAAAGTTTGTAAGAAATACTTACATTAAAATTTGTTCCATATCTGAAACTATCATAGTCAACCCAAGTATTTGGCAATTTATATGCTCTTCTAACCTTAGCGTTTAAAATATCTCTAATAGTTATACTTGTATTAAAATGTTTACCTAAGTTTTTTG
The DNA here is from genome assembly GCA_943326825.2 of Chryseobacterium gleum. Classification (GTDB taxonomy): domain Bacteria; phylum Bacteroidota; class Bacteroidia; order Flavobacteriales_D; family Crocinitomicaceae; genus CAIUKX01. Next base: position 5,062 of record CALPUT020000065.1, read on the forward strand.
TTACTTTAAAATCAATTGTATTCCTAGGCATCTCAAATACATCTGGTCTACCTTTTACAATTCCAGTAATTACTAATCTAGGGCCTTGAACATTATAACTAATTGTAGCTGTTAATCCTATACTATCAGCTTTATACATCAATAAAGTGTTTATTATGTATGGAGCTTGGCCTAACATCGAACGATTTACTGTATCAATTGGAATAGAAATTTTTTCGCCGTTCACATATTGAATGTCTTTACGAATAAATATTGAATTTGATTTAACAAGTGTCACATTTGTTCTAAACTCAAAATGCTTTGAAATAGATTTATTAATTTCAAATTCAATCCCTTTAACATTAGACTTGTCAATATTCTGCCAACTAATAGCGCCACTTTCAAATCCCATTTCAATATGATTTTTGAAATCTTTGTAAAATAAACTTAAAGAAATATTATCTCCATTATTGAAATAAGATTCTGCACGTAAATCAAAGTTTTTAATTTGAACTGTTTTTAATTCTGAATTACCATGAATTAAAGTTCTGTATTCATTATCATATACAGCAGCATCGTTTAATTCTCGAATACTTGGCCTAGCAACTGTTTGACTATAATTAAATCTTAAATTTGTTTTAGCAAATTGAATTTTTTTCAATTTATAAATAACATTTATACTTGGTAAAAAATTCACTTCATTAATATTTGCAGCATTTACCTTATTTTGAAGCCCAAAACCATTTCCTCTTCTTGGATCATTTTTGGCTAAACCTAAACGATCATAATCATTAATATCCGCAAAAATTTTAGCTTGCTCAACTCTTAAACCACCTGAAAAACGAATTGAAGATTTCAATTCATAATCAATCATGGCAAAAGCTGCTTTAATGATACTGTATCCAAATGAATGGTTGTAAGCAGAATTATTTTGACTATAATAGTAATCAACTTTTCCATTTGTCATTATAAATCTATTCGCATTTAAAAATTCATCAATGTTTTCATTGACTGGACTTGGATGTAAGCCATTTCCTTGCACAATAGAAAAATCCTCGATATCTGATTTACGATCATTTCGTTGGTAAGCAGCTCCAAATTTTATTTTTCTTAATAATTTTTCGGTTGTATTTTTTAATGGTAATTCAGCAGATAATCTTGAATCTATAATATTTTCAGATAAATATCTATAAAATCTATGAACTCCATCACCTACAGTAGGTCCAAACTGAAATATATTTCTAACATTATTTTCAATCACATAACCATATTGAATAATTTTAAAATCAGGAGCTATACTATTACCTTGAGTATAAGATGCATTAAAATCTATTTTCATTTTAGGCCCAACTATAAAATGTTCAGATTTAAATTGATAAATTTTTTGTTTACGCTGTTCGTAAAATATTATGTTCTGCGTCCTACCATCCTGAGGTCCGAAAGTATTTAGAGGTATTGAAGTAGCAAAATTACCAACATCATTTGTACCACTATAGTTCGGCATAAACATAAAAGACACTTTGTTTTTATCATTTAATTTATAAGCAAAATTTATTAAGCTACTCCATGTATTTGTCTCTTTACTTACTTTAGCTGAATCACGAACATCAAGGGGGAAATTTAATTGCTCTGCACCAACTCTTTGTGAAACACCATTTGGATCATACTTAACAGCAGAAGCGTACCTAAAACCAATTAAATACCCTAGTGGTTTTCCAAATAACATGACTTGATTACCGATACTAAAACTTTGAGTATTATTTAATGGAGCTCTTCTTTTAACCACATTCCAGTTTTGAGCAAAACCATTGTTATAATCTGATCCTTCAGGATTTATAATTTTTCCAGCTTGACTTTTATATGAACTATTATATAAATTTTGTGCATTTTGAATTGCTGCTGGATCATTAATTAAAGCCCTAGGAAGTAAACCTAATTCAACTAATCCTAATTTATAATAAGTATTTCCTTCTGTTGTTCCATCAATCCAACCATTTATTCCTAAACCATTAAAATAATTACCTAGACCTAAAGCTATCATTTCTTGATAAGAAGATGGTTCTAAAATTGGAGCATTTAATGGTACGTCATTTCTATTTCTTAATCCATTATCATATCCTAACCAATCAGTAGAACTCCTTTGAGTACTAACTATATCTTTAAAAGATGTTTGAGCATTATATCCAAATTGCGTTTCAACATTAACTTGTAATTTATCTGGATAATCTTTAGTTTCTACAGAAATATATGCTCCTGTCCAATCACCAGGTAAGTCTGGACTAGCAGATTTAGTAATGACGATGTTATCTACTAAACTTGATGGGAAAATGTCTAACTTAATATTATTAGTTAATGGATCAAGAGTTGGAATACGAGAACCATTCAATGTAGTTTTAACATATCTATCACCAATACCACGAACAGTAATAAAACCACCATTTGTAGAAACACCTGAAACTCTAGCAACAGCTGCTCCAATTGTAGCATCACCTGTCTTTTTCATGGTTTCAGCAGAGATATAATCTAAAGTAGTTGCCGAATTAATTTTAATTCGTTCCATGTAACCATCGTTCGCTCTTATTTGTTTAGCTACAACTTTTACCTCCTCTAATTCCGTTTTTTTAGGTGAAATAGTGAAGTTTTTAATTAAAACTTCATTTTCTTTCAACTGCACAACTTCAAGAATCGTATCGTAACCAATGTAAGATACTACTAATGTCAAATAGTTTGAATTATTAATATTTAAATTATAATTCCCATCAAAATCACTTAAAGTACCAGCTTTTTTATCATTTTGAGGATAAATTTGAACATCAAAAACTGGTTGACCATTTTCATCAGTAATTTTCCCTCTAACAATTCCTTGGCCCCACGATAAAATTGTTGTCATTAAAAAAATGACAACAATTATTACTCTATTTTCCATTTAAATTATTTCTATTGGAATTAATGTTTAATTATTTTAAAAGTTGAAGTCTTAGCATTTATGTTAACATTAACAAAGTAAATACCATTTGGTAAACTACTAGTTTCAACTTTTTGAGAGTAATTTGTTGAAAGTTCAGTTAAACTTTCATTAATTATTGTTTTACCCATAACATCCTGAATTGAATAGAAGTTTTCTTGAGCATCAGAGTCTGCATTTTTTACTGAAATAATAAATGCATCTTTAACTGGATTAGGATAAACTGAAATTTTTAAGTTTTCATTATTTAATTCATTAACACTTACATTTCCACCATTATTCGTTGTATCTTGAACATAAGAAGTATAAATTAAACTTGTATCTGATAATTGACCATTCGAAGGATTAGATGCAACATAGATTTCACTTCCACCTGAAACTGTTGTAGCTATTTGAAGATTCAATTCAAAACTAAAAATCCCATCAGTAGTAAACTGCCCTAGTAATATCATATTACTTGCTGTAACTCCTAATACTCCGCCTAATGCAGCAATGGCTCCATTGTTTATTGCAAAAGTATCACCAGGTGTTTGATCAAAAATATCCAATTCACTTGAAATCCCTAATACATTTGGGGTTATAGGCGTTCCTGGTAACATTCCGTCTTGAGCATTTGTTCCATTAATTGGAATACCCATTTCAATTGTATTATTTGCTAAAATTGATTGATTATTTCCAATTGAACCATCAGTGTCTTCAGATTTTAACACTCCCATTTTACCTGAAGCAACTCCTCCTACTGAAAACCAAGAATCAATTAATGTTGTATTTTTCTTTGTATTATTTACAGTTGTACCTTGAGAAAAAGTAGAACCATTATTTGGATCATTATAAAAATCTGTTGTTGTGTTTACTTTCAATGTATGTGTTCCATCACCAAAAAGTTGAATAAATTTATAACCAGGTAATAAATCAGCATAGACTCTATATGTAACAGAACCTATTCTTAATGGAGAAGCCGCCAAATTGTCGGCTGCATTTGTTGAATCAGCTAAATCTGAAACGTAATATTTTTCAACTACAATTCTTTCTAACCCATTTTGAGCCATTAAAGTTGTTCCTGAAAGGATCAATCCAATTAATAAAGTAATTTTTTTCATTTTTTATAAATTATTGTCGTTTAACTCTTTTTTTTCTTTTATTCATTCCTTCACTTTTGAATATAAGTGATGGCAAAACTATTTCATTTCCTACAGGGTTTCTTGCTACATAATTTTGAGAAATTCCTTTTGTCGCTGTGCCTATTTGGATATTCAATTCAAATTCAAACATTCCATCAGTTGTCATTTGTGCAATTAATACTCTATTGGTTGTCAATGAATCAGGACCATAAGATCCTTTACCCATACATGCCCAAGCACCATTGGTTGTAGAAAAAATAGATCCTTTTTTTTGAAATTTAAAAATATTCGCTAGGCTATCTATACCAAAAAAGGTAGGTCTTGGCACATTCTCAGCATCCATTAATCCATCCCTTTCAGCTAAACTGAAATTTAATTGATCATTTTTATTTTGTAAAAAACCCTTTTCATGTTGGATCGTTTCAGTAGTATTATCAAAATCTTTAACAGCACCATAATACTGTTCGCCAGCAGCGCCAGCAGACAACCATGAATCCAACATTACAGTATTTTTCTTTAAAGACCTTCTTGGAATAACGTTAGGAATAACTTCTCCATTTTCAATATTATTAAAGAAAAAGGTAGAAGTAGATATTTTTAATTCATGATTCGGAGTACCATATGCTGCCTGAAAACTATATCCTGGCAATAAATCAAGGAATATTCTATAGGTTACAGAACCTACAGGTAATATCCCAGATGAACTATTTGATAAAGTATCATTTGTAGTTGATACATAATATTTTTCAAC
>CALPUT020000066.1 GCA_943326825.2 Chryseobacterium gleum
GTAAATATCAATTAAAAAAATTAACTGATCAACCCTTGAAATGACTGATTTATATTCTACGTTAATTTGAATAGTGTTTAATAAATGGACCGTTTTATTTTGACCAAGTAAAATCAAACTATCTAGTTGTAAAGTGTCAATTTTGTTACAATTACCATTTTTACAATCATTTATTAAAATCGTTCTTGCTAATTGAATTGGATCTTGACATCTCATACATCCATGAGAAAACGAACGAATGTCTTTGGAAAACAACCCTTTACTCGGAGTATCATGAAGATAAACTCCATATGGATTATTGAATTCATATTTTATTATCCCTAAACTATTTGTAGGACCAAATTCTTGACGAACCTTAAAGGGAAACGTATTTTTATATTTATGCCAATTGATAGTTGTTGGATCAACTTCAACTTCGTTTTTGAAAACTTTTAAATTATTTCGTTTAAAATAAGACACATTGTTTTGTGCCGCCGCCAACATTTCTTTATTTTTAATTGATTGTGGAACAGTCCAATAAGGAAACAATACAAAACGATTGATTTTTGCTTGTAACTCTGGTGTTCGCGTTTCTGTTTTACCGACTATAATTCGATGCTGTTCCTTAATTGAATCAAGAGAAAGAAAAAGCATGTATTCAGGAATATTAATTCGAATATTTCGTTCTGAATATTCTGATTTTTCACGCCATTTATCCAATGTTAAAACGGTTCGGAGAATTTTTTTGTAAGTACTTTCATTCAAAGCTTTACGAGTAAATAAACCAACCTTTCCATCAGCTTCTAAACCATTTTGACTTTGGAATTTCTTTAAGGCATTTACGATTTCTATAGAGTCAACAGTTTCACTTTTTATGAATCCCTTTGAAATCAACGCTTCTTTCAGTTTAATTTGGCAGTTAATAGTATCAGATTTCAATGTTGGAACATCAAATGTTGTCGTATCAATTTTCTCTTGTTGACAAAAGTCATAAAGATTAATTGCAAGTTTTAAATAATTCGAATCCTTTGGTCCCCAGTTGATTATTTGATGAGAAATTTCATTTTTATTTGAATATCTGAAATTTAATCTCGGTATAAAATTTACTATTTCGGGGAAAGTTGAAACTCTGATTGCTAAGGTGTCTTTTTCAAATATTCCATTAGATAAATCTTCGGAAAGAAGGGCTAATTTACTAGTGATCATCAATTCCTTTTGAAGGAAGTTCGCTTTTTCCCAATTAAAATGAGAGTAACGTTGATCTGGAATACTAAATTGAAGTGTGTTTTTTATTAATTCTTCAAGTAATTTTCCTTCTTTAGTTAAACAACTATCGTTGATCCAAAAAGGCTGATAATTTCTTGTAGAATAAAGTGAATTTAAAAATGTAACATTTTCATCGTGAATACCTATTGAATCAATATAATCAGGAGCTAATGAAAGTTTAATTTTTTCATTAATTGGTAGCTTCTTATTTTCTTCAGCTAAAGGATCAACTGAATTATTTTTACATGAAATGAGTATAAAAAGTAGTAGAGAAAAATATATTAATCTTTTCATAAAATGAAATCAGTTTGTTTTCGTTATTTTCGTACTCACATTGAGTAAAAATAAACAAATTTTTCTAGAATGACTTTTTCATTATTAACTATTATTTTGATTGTAACAGTTATTGTTTCGCTTCGAGCAATGAATGATAACAATCTGAAAGAGAAGATGATGTTTATTCCATATTTATGTAAGCACCAAAACCAATCGTATCGTATTTTTAGTCATATTTTAATTCATGCAGATATTACGCATCTACTTTTTAATATGATGTCTTTCTTTTTCCTAGGTGAAATATTAGAATTAGATTTAATTTCAAAATATGGTTTTTTTCAAGGTGAACTTCATTTTTTAATTATCTATTTATTGGGAGCGATGTTTGCCACAATTATTCCATTTGCAAGACATCATGATCATTCTCATTATCGGTCTTTAGGTGCTTCGGGAGCTGTTTCAGCTATTATTTTCGCATTTATTCTTTGGAATCCAACAGTTGAATTATCATTGATGTTTATACCAATTCCTATACCAGCTTACCTTTTTGGAGCACTTTATTTGGGTTTTGAATATTATATGGACAAAAAAGGAAATACAGGTATAGCTCATGATGCTCATTTAGGTGGTGCAATTTTTGGTGTACTTTATATTTTAATTATTAATATTGAAAAAGGAAAAGATTTATTGAATCTATTTTTCTAGAAATTATGGCACAATTATACGTTAATTCAAACGGAACAATCATTACAAATGATGGTCCAACAATACAAGCAGGAAATAGAGGTCACTTGTATGGAGATGGTGTTTTCGAAAGTATTCGAATCATGAATGGTAAACCGTTGAATATGGAAAACCACATCAAACGATTAATTGAAGGAGCGAAAGCTATCAAAATTAGACCATCTGTTTTTTTTACAACTGATTTTTTTGAAGAAAAAGTTCAAGAACTACTTAATCGTTCAGAAATTAATGAAGGAGGTAGATGCCGTATTTCCTTAGATAGAATGATGGGGGGGACTTATACACCAACTTCAAATGAAGCAGTTTATTTTATTGAAGTTTACCCATATGAATATAATGATTTTGATTTGAATTCGAAAGGATTAGAAATTGACTTATATACAGATTTAAAAAAACACAAAAATAGCTTATCAAACTACAAAACCAAAAATGGTTTATTGTATGTAATGGCTGGTGTAAATGCAGTAGAAAGAAAATTAGATGATGTCCTTATTGGAAATGAAAAAGGTGCTATACTTGAAAGTTCAAGTTGTAATTTATTCGTTGTAAGTAATGGTGTTTTATATACTCCTGGTTTAGATGAAGGCTGTATTGCTGGAACAATGCGAATGCAAATCATTAACCTAGCTGTATCTCACGGAATCAAGGTGTATGAGTGTACAATCTTTCCACAAAACATTATTGCTGCTGATGAGATATTTTTGACAAATGCTGTAAGAGGAATTACTTGGGTAAGTGGTTATAGAACAAAACGTTACTTTAATAATACAGCACGTAAATTAGTTGCTTATTTGAATGATTATTGGGAGAATCAGTTAGGTGAATAATAATTTAGACAAAAGATTTTAAGATAAAAGACATTAAGACTCTAGACTAGTTTTTATCTTTTTATTTCTTTATTAAGTCTTATAATTTTGATTATAAACATCTAGAAACGTATATCAAATCTCAATTTAATTTATCGTTGTTATCAAATAAAATCTAAAAATGAAAACATTTAAAGAACTTGGTGTAAAGGATCAATTTATCAAAGCGTTAGACGATATGAAAATTACTCGCCCTACGGAAATACAAGAAAAATCGATTCCATTTTTACTAGATCAAGGTACAGATTTTATTGGTCAAGCGAATACTGGAACTGGTAAAACGGCTGCATTTGGACTTCCATTATTGCAACGAATTATTCCTGAAGAAAATAAAATTCAAGCATTGGTTTTGTCTCCTACAAGAGAATTAGGTCAACAGATTGCAAAACAACTATTTAAATATACGAAATTCTCAACTGATAAGATTTTCATCGAAGCTGTTTATGGTGGAGAAAAAATTGATGAACAAATATTCAAACTTTCAAGACCAACGCATATTGTTGTTGCAACACCAGGACGTTTAATTGATTTATTAGATCGCAAAGCCATAGATTTAAGCTACGTTGAAACGATTGTTTTAGATGAAGCTGATGAAATGTTAAGCATGGGATTCAAAGATGAATTAGATGCGATTTTAAAATATACAATTGGAAGTAGAAATACTTGGTTGTTTTCAGCTACAATGCCTGATACTTTGCAAAATATTATTGGCAAATACATGTCGATAGATGCCCCAAGAGTTGCTGTAAGCAAAAGAAATCAAGTTAACAATCAGATTGAACATCAATTTGTTACATGTGATGAAAATTTCAAATTTCAAACATTAGTTCAGTTTTTAGCTGTTCAAGGTGGGGCAAGTGGAATAATATTTTGTAGAACAAAGGCGGGTTGTCAGAAATTAGTTGATCAGTTAAAAACAAAGAAATTTATCGCTGATGCAATTCACGGAGATTTACAACAACGTGAACGTGAAAAAGCGATGCGTGCTTTCAAAAATCATAAAATTCAATTATTAATCACAACTGATGTTTCTGCAAGAGGTATCGATGTTGACGATTTATCTTTTGTTGTACATTATGATTTACCTGAGAAAATGGAGAATTATACACACCGTTCAGGAAGAACTGCTAGAGCAGGGAAGAAGGGTGTTTCATTAAGTATCGTAGGAAACAAAGAAATCAGAAAAATTCGTCAAATTGAAGAATCTTTACATGTGAAATTTAAACGAATTGTTGCTAAATAGTATTTGAATTGAAAAATTCCTTAATTTAGAAGTATGAAATTCAAAAAGTGGATCGTTTATTCTTTGCTTTTAAGTTTTTTCGTTCTATTGACACCAAGAACGATCTGGCATGATTGTGAGCAAGATTCTCATTCACATATTTCAAAAAATGATCACTTAAAACACGATTTTAAATTCAAAGGAAAATGTTATGCTTGTGATTTTTCTATCGATTTTATGGAAATTAATCAATTTGAATTTTATCATTTTAAACCACAACCAATTGCTTTAAATCAGATTCAATTTGAGTCATTTAAACACACCGTTTTATTTAGATCCTTCTCTCATCGAGGTCCTCCAATTGTTTAATTAAAATTCATCTATTGTAATAGATATTGAACGCTCACTCTTGAGTTGATTCATTTATTTTAATTAAAAAATCATGAAATATTTTGCATTGATTTTTGTTGTATTCCAATTATTTATTGGGTTTACACAAGAAAAAAAATGTAATCTTCAATTTGAAGGTTATGTTAGAGATAAAATTTCAAAAAAAGAAATTTCATTTTCTACGATAAAATTCTTAGACAAAATAGGTATAACTGATTCTTTAGGTTACTTTAAATTTTCAGGATTATGTGCTGGATTTTATGAAGTGGAGGCTTATCATTATGAAAATGAGAAACCTGTCGTTATTTCATTTAATCTTATAAATGATACCTTGATTTTTATTGAAGTTGAAGAATGTTTTCATGAAATAGGTGAAGTATTAGTGGAAGGACATAAAATCAACAAACAGGAAGTTGAAACCTTGCAAAAAAACTCATTATCAGGTGCTGAATTGGATAAATTAAGAGGTAATTCACTCGGGGAAAGTTTGAAAGCGATAACAGGTGTAAATTCAATTCAAACAGGTCCAACTATTTCAAAACCAATGATTCATGGTGTTTACGGGAACCGAATTTTGATATTAAACAATGGCGTTCGTTTAGAGGGACAAAATTGGGGAAGTGAGCATGCGCCTGAAATCGATCCTTTTGTTGCAACTAAATTAAGTGTAATAAAAGGAGCGGCGAGTATTCGTTATGGAATGGATGCAATCGCAGGGGTTATTTTAGTTGAACCAAAAGAATTACCTTCTAAAAAATCAATGAATGGTGAACTGAATCTTGTAGGTTCATCAAATGGAAAGTCAGGTATAACTTCAGGAACAATAGAAGGTGCGTTTGGAAATAAATTTGAAGGATTAGCTTATCGAATTCAAGGTACAATGAAGACTTCAGGAAGTTATTCAACTCCGAATTATTATTTGACAAATACGGGAATGAATGAGAAAAACTATTCAGCTGCAGTTAATTATAGAAAGAAAAAGTGGAATTTAGAGTCATATTACAGTAAGTTCGATTCTAAACTTGGAATTTATTCAGGGTCTTATGTTGGTAATTTAACTGATTTATACGCAGTATTCAATAGCAAAGAACCATTGGTTCCTTCTGTTTTTTCTTATTCAATAGAAAGAGGTTATCAAACTGTCAATCATCAGTTATTTAAATTGAAAGGCGAATACAATTTCAGTAAATTAAGTAAGTTGATTTATACGTATTCTCGTCAAATTAACAAGCGTTCCGAATTTGGGCAAGACATCTCCTATAATACTGATATTGTAGCGAAAAACATTCCCGATGCTTATTTCCAATTGACAACTGATTTATCTGAATTGATTTGGGAACATTCATCCATTGGACATCTTAATGGTTGTTTAGGCATTCAATTTGAAACTCAAGGTAATATTTTTGAAGGATTAGATTACAGAGCTTTAATTCCAAATTACAGAAATTACAGTGGTGGCGCTTTTCTTTTAGAAAAAATTCATTTTGGAAAATGGTCTGTTGAAGGAGGAATACGTTATGATTATAAATGGATGAAAACGTATAGTCTAGATTTTACGACTCTTCAAAAAAAATCTCAACTTATGGATTGGCAAAATGCAAGTGGATCGTTGGGAACTATTTATCGTATAAATTCAAAATCGACTATAAACCTTTCAAGCAGTTTAGGTTGGAGACCGCCTTCGCCAATTGAGTTATTTGCTAATGGAATTCACCAAAGTGCTGCTTCATTCGAAATAGGGGATTCAACATTGGAATCAGAGAAATCTTTGACTATTCAATCATTTTACACTTATAGTACCAAAAAGACATTTTTAGAAATTGGAGGCTATTATAATTATTACTCAGATTATATTTATTTAAATCCAATGTCTAAACCAATTGTTACAATTGCGGGAACTTATCCAGGATTTGAGTACAAGCAAGCGAATGTTTATTATTATGGTTTAGACCTTAACTTTTCAACGGATTTAGGAAAAAGAATCGAAGTTTCGACAAAAAATTCGTTAGTGTATGCTTACAATTTAACAATCAAAGATTATCTGATAAATGTTCCTTCTAATCGTTATCAATTGGCTTTAAAATATTCAATCGATAAGATTTTTAAGGTTAAATCAATCTTTTTTCAATTAGGAACTTCGTTCATTGATAAACAATATCGAACACCTAAAAATGTTGACTATGTAGCTACTCCAAATGCCTATTTTTTTATGAATTTTGACATGGGATTTGTGGTTCCAATAAAGAATCAATCTATTACGTTTAATTTAGTTGTAGATAACTTGTTGAATACAACTTACAGAGACTATTTGAATCGTTTTCGATATTACAGCGATGAATTAGGTCGAAATATTTCTTTAAAAATTAAAGTTCCATTTAAGATTATCCAAGCGAAGTAGTCATGATTAAAAATTGGTTCATATCGATCTGTTTACTTTTATATTTAGGTATAAATGGATTGATATTTACCCATTTTCATGAAGAACAATCTTTTAAATGTGATGCTTCTTCTAAACATGAACAACATTATCATGCTAAAGAAATTGAAACTTGTTTTGTTTGTACCCATCATTTCACGTTAACATTTTCATCTCTTTTTAAAAACAATTTTTTTGAATTTGTATCTCATATCAATCAGTTGATTTTTGGTTACCAATCTGATTTTACAATTTTTAATAAATCAACTTTATTTCTGCGTGGACCACCATTTGAAATTATTTTTTAGTATCAAAAAGTCAAAAAAAATAATTTAATAAAGTAAAATGAAAAATATTAAAAGTTTAATAATAATGTCTTCTTTGGCATTAATTGGAATTCAATGTAAAAAAGATGAAGCAGTCGTAACTCCACCAATTCCTGGAGAAGAATATATGACAACAGTTAAATTGAGATTGGAAAATACAGCTAATCCAAATGATACCATCTGGGCAACATGGAAAGATTTAACTCCAGATGACACAAATGCTCCAGATACAACTTTAGCTATAATAAATGTTAAGAAAAACAACTCATACAAATTAGCTGTTTATATCTTAGATGAAACAAAATCACCTGCAGTAGATATCACACCTGATATTAGAGAAAGAGGGAATTATCATCGTTTTTTCTTAATTCCGACAAGTTCAATCGCAAGTAAAGTGGTGGTTACACCTACAGATTATGATTCTAATTCACCAGCATTATATATTGGATTGAATAATTTAGTAACTATTTCTGATACAATTGCTTCAGGAAAATTGGAGGGTATATTAAAACACCAACCAAATACGAAAGATGGAACTTTAGCTCCTGGATCAACAGATATAGATGTGTTTTTTGAATTTAATATCACGCAATAATTATGAAAAAGATTGTAATTTTAGTAAGTATTTTCGTTAGTCAATTTACTTTTTCGCAAACAGAAACAAGCGATAAACCTTCATCTTATATTTTTATTAATGGAGGTTATTCAAAATTATTGGGTGATCTAATAAAAACAGATTATACAGATAGTTTATCAGGATTTTCTTCATCAAATGGTTATAATTTTGGTATTGAAGGAGTTTATAGTTTGACAAAATATATTGGAATAGGTGGAAGCTTTTCTTTTAGTCAATATGGATCAAATGGATTAGATAGTTTAGCGATAGGTTACATGGAAGATTTTGAGGTGGAATATGTGACATTGACTCAAACTGGGAAATATAATTTTTGTACATTCTTGGTTGGGCCATATTTTCAATATCCTTTTGGGAAATTTAGCATTGAAGGAAAATTAAGAGCAGGTTTACTTGCATCAAAAACTCCTAAATATCAAGTTGATATAGAAGATTTGACGGATGCTACTTTTTATCAAAATTCAGCGAACTCAATTGCTTTTGCAAGTAATTTTGGTTTAGGATTAAAGTATAACGTATCTGAAAAATTAGGTGTGAAATTGAATGCTGATTACACGATTTCAAAACCAACATTTGAAGTAGAAAATGTGAATCGTTTGAATAATGCGGGTCGTTTAATTCAAACTTATTCACCATCAATAAGTTATTTGACTTTAAATGTAGGTATTGCTTATAATTTTTAATTTAAAGAGGGTTGTCCAAATACAAAAACTTTCTTTTTGGACAACCCTTTATTTTTATTTATGGATAACTTATTAAATATCTTTGTTTTACTATTCCTTATAAGTTTTCATTCATTTTCACAACGAAAATTGAAAGATGATCGGGATGGAAAAAAATACAAAACGGTTAAAATAGGTGATCAAGTTTGGATGGCTGAAAATTTAGCTTTCAAAACGGTAAATGGTTCTTGGATTTATAACAATGATTCAAGTTTATTATCAAAAAACGGTTACCTATACAATTGGGAAACAGCTCAATCTGTTTGTCCTGTTAATTGGCATTTGCCGAGCAGAGCTGAATTTGATACGCTTATTTCTTATTTAGGAGGAGATGAAATTGCAGGTTCTAAAATGAAAACGAATAATATTAATGATTCAATTCATTTAGTTTATGAACAAGTACATAGCTGCAATCATCCAGAAGAAAAGCACGACTTAGTAAAAGTTAATAGCTCAAAATTCAATAGTCATTTTGGAGGTGCGATATATTATGGAAATCAATTCGATTATTTGAATCAATATGCATGTTATTGGACATCAACCTCTATCAATGATGGATTTGCTATTTATCTTTATTTATTAATTCAAAAATCGAATCTTTTATTTGAAAAAACACTTAAGATAAATGGGTTGAGTGTTCGGTGTATTAAGGATTAAATTTGTAATTTGAATTAATTTTTCACATCAGTAGTAATAACCAGATATTTAGAAATCTTCCAAAACTCAGTAGGATTTTTAATGTTAAGTTTCGTTGTATTTCCATTTGGAATCAATTCATAAGATGAGATAGGGTGATTGGTAATTAGTTTTACTGATTGCCCTTCTATCATTAATTCTGTTTTGCTTAAACGATTGATTTCTGTGAAGTATTTTTCATTAAAAGCATCTGATAAATAGATTTTTTTACCGATTCCTAGTACGCCATTTTTCTTTTGAAGTACGTGATTGTCAATCAATTCTTTTTCGGTTCCATA
>CALPUT020000067.1 GCA_943326825.2 Chryseobacterium gleum
CCAGATCTTCCCGCAACTTGAGACATTAATTGATAAGATCGTTCGAATGCCCTAAAATCATTTCGATTTAATAACATATCTGCATCTAAAATACCGACTAAGCTCACATTATCGAAATCTAGTCCCTTAGTCACCATTTGAGTTCCAATAAGCACATCTACATTTCTGTTCTCAAATTCTGAGATAATGTTTTCGTATGCGTTTTTTGAACGGGTTGTATCTAAATCCATTCTTTGAATTCGGATATTAGGAAATAAAATTGATAAATCATCTTCGATTTTTTCAGTACCGAATCCCAACATTTTCAAACGATTACTACCACAACAAGAACAAGTGCCAACAGGAGGTGTCAGGTATCCACAATAATGACATTTAAGTGTGTTCGTTTGCTTATGATAAGTTAAAGAAACATCACAGTTTTTACATTTCGGTGTCCAATTGCAAATCTCACACATCCATAAAGGAGTATAGCCTCTTCTATTTTGAAATAAGATAATTTGTTCTTTATTGTTGAGTGCAAGGCGAATATGATCAACTAGGAAAGCTGAAAAATGCGATTGCATACTTTTGTTTTTGCGTTCTTTTTTCAGATCAGCACAAAAGATTTCAGGCATTTGAATACCACCAAAGCGATCAGATAATTCAACTAATCCATATTTTGCATTTTTCGCGTTGTAATAGGTTTCCATTGCTGGAGTTGCAGAGCCTAAAAGAACTTTTGCTTTATGCATATGACCTAAAACAATAGCACAATCTCTAGCATTATAGCGTGGAGAAGGATCATATTGTTTGAACGAACTTTCGTGTTCTTCGTCAACGATAATTAATCCTAAATCTGCAAAGGGAAGAAAAATAGAAGAACGTGCTCCTAGAATTATTCTAAATTGATTAGGATTATTGTTTAATACATGATTCCAGATTTCAACACGTTCATTTTGATTGAATTTTGAATGATATACACCTATTAAATCTCCAAAATAGGATGAAAGGCGTGTGATTAATTGAGTTGTTAATGCTATTTCAGGAAGTAGAAATAAAACTTGTTTTCCTTTAGCTATTTGTTCTTGAATTAATTCAACATAAACCTCTGTTTTACCAGAACCAGTTACACCATGAAGAAGTGTTACTTGTTTTGTTTCAAACGTTGAACGAATCTCATTTAATCCATTTAATTGAGAATCCGATAATTTTTTAAACTCTTTAATGGAATTATTTTTCTCATTAAACCTTGATATTTCGAAACGCTCTTGCGTAATATATCCGTTTTTTTCTAATGTATTCAATGTGGAAATTGATGCACCTACACTTTCTAATTGTTTTCGAAGTACAGGTTCAATTTTACCATTATTATAATTTCCTTCTCGTATTAAAAGAAGTAGATTTTCTAATTGTTTATGAGTAGTTTTCTTTGTTTCTAACTGCTGAATTAAGGATTCTAATTGATCGTTGTCGAGGTATTTTTCATTCAAGACAATGTAAATAGCTGTTTTTGGTGTGAATTTATTATTTAGTTCTTCCAATGTGAAAACAACTTTTTTATCCATTAAAACCTTTATAATTGGCTGTATGGTTTTGATTCCTACAATTTCCGAAATTTCTTTTAAGTCGAGTGTTTCTCTAATTTCTAAGGCTTCAACAATTTGATATTGGCGATCATCTAGTTGAGAATAATCATTGTTGTAATCAGGGTGAAGTACAATTTTCGTTTCACTAGCCAATTTGAAGTTTGATGGAAGTGCAGCATTCATTACATCTCCAATTGGAGCCATATAATAATCTGAAATCCATTGCCATAATTTAAATTGTTCTTGCTTGATGATAGGTGAATCATCTAAAACGTGTTCAATATATTTTGCTTGATAATTTGCAGGAATATTTTCATGAACATTAATGACAATTCCAGTTAGTAATTTTGATTTCCCGAATGGAATAACAACCCTGATGCCCGCGTAAACAAAATCATTCATCTCAAACGGTATACGGTAAGTAAACAGTTGATGAACTGGTACGGGAAGAATTATATCTGCAAAAAGGGTTTTTCTTTCAGTCATTGAATATTGAAATCACCCTCAAATTTACAAAATAAGAAATGAAAAAACGTTATTCTATTTTAATGATCTTGTATTATTGGCAATAGAATGTTTCAGCCATGTCATTTGTATGTTGACTACAAAATTTGTAATCATAAGTTGTGTAACTACCATTACAAAGTTCTTTTGTAGATTTGAAATCCAATAATCTATAGTAGGAATCTCCAACTTTTTGGAAGGGTATGTAATAAGAGACCGTTTGTCTTGCCGAAAATAAACCAACAACTTTATTTTTAGTAGAATTAGATGTTAGATTCGTAAATGTTGGTTTGCTCTGACTAATTGAACTTGAAGGTTTGTTTACTAAAATGTAATTGTGTAAATCAGATGAACCACCTGTTAAAACTACTTTTAAAGCTTTTAAATTTCGTTTTGTGATGGCTGGATTATTTGTTACTCCATTTTTGATTACTTCATAAAATGTTTGACCATTCAAGTTAATACTCATGTTAGAAGTTGTTCCTGCATCTACTTCATCAATATTCCAGGGGATATTAATTGAATCATAAATTGTTCCAATATATTCGTTTACAATCATATTAAATTTTGCATTTACAGTAGTCGCTGTTCCAGAATTAACATTTAATGATGTTGATCGGTACAAATTATTATTATCAATTAAGCCTAATTTAAACGTAGCTGAAGATTGTAAAGCAATATTATTAACCAAAGTTGTTTGACCTGTTACAATAAACTCACTTGCTAAGCCTTTATCAATAGTAACAGTTAATTTATATGAATAAGCAGCATTTAGAGGATTTGTTTTCGTATCGAAATAATACAACTTTTGGTCAGGCGCATAAAAAAGACCATTTTGATCTTTGTTTCCTACTATTGTATCTCTTAATGTCCAAACTCTGTTTGTTCCTCCTAATTCAGTTATTTTAGCTTCCACATTTTTAAAATAACTAGAATCTGGAATTTTTGCAATGTCGATTGAGCTACCTGGACCAATAAAAGCTCTATTGATTTTAATGTAATGGATTTGTTCAGACTGATCCAACAATCCATAAATAACAGCTGTTTCCTGAAAGTCTGTTGAAAGATTTATTTCTTCATTACATCCTACCAAAGAAATAATCAATGTTAACATTGAAATGATAGAGAAAATATATTTAGTCATAGTTATTGCTCTTTTTCTAGTTTGTCAAATGTATAAAAATAACTTTGATAAAATATGTTATTCAATAAACAAAAGCTACTGTTAAATCAATTTTTAACTCGATTTAATCCCATCGCCTTCAACATCCATGTTGGTAAGTGTTTTTTAGGATCTCTGTTTTTTAGATTTATGTACCAACCTAATTTTTTTAGAACCGGAACTTTATGTGTTTCAACAAACTCAATTAATGTTCCATCTTTATCTTCAATGTAAGAAAATCTTCCGCCCGCTTCACCCATATCGAATGTGTTTGAGCTATCTACTGTAAAAGGATAACCTTTTGCTTCGCATTCAGATTTCAATGCATCCATTCCTTGTATATCGAAACATAAATGAATGAATCCCCAATCTCCCCAGTATCTGTTTTCAAATATTTTTTTGCAATCTGTTCGTTCTATTGATTGAATTAATTCAATTTGAGTTGGACCTAATAATTTTGCAAAAGGACCTTTTCTTTCTTCAGGATGAGATAAAAGAATTCTCCTCACTTTTTTATCTCCTTCAGGCAAATTTGAGAGATCATTAAATTCTCCTGTCACATCGTATTCAATTTTGGAATAACCTAAAATATCTCTGTATAATGAAATTGAGTTGTCAATATTGCTTACACCAATCATTGTTCCTGCAACAGCACCACATTCAGATGGATGATTTGTATCTGAAAACCAACCTTTTCCTTCTACAACATTAAAAATATTTCCATTTGGATCTTTAACAAAAAAGTGTTTTTCACCTGATGGAGTTGATACGACTTCTGAAATTAAATCAGCTCCATTAGATTTGAAATAATTAAATGTTTCCTGAACATTTTTTGATTTAATTCGACAAGAATACAAACCAAAATCACCTAATTTAATGTCAAATGTAGCTTTATTTGTTGGTCTTGAAGTGAATTGCCATATTTCAAATCCGCCACCACCTTGCATACTTAAAGCAAGTGTAGCTGTTCGTTTATGAACTTCGTTTCCAGTGTAATCAATCATTAATGGAGCTTCTGCAGCATCTTCAAAAACACGCACATCTATTCCGAAAAATTTACGATACCATTTCCAGATTTCTTGAACGTTTGGAACACCAATTCCCATTTGTTGAATCCCACAGATTATTTTTTCCATTTTGATTTTATTTTGTCGCAAATATATAAAATTGATGTTTAACAATTAATTAGAAAATAAAATATTGTAAAGTCTAATGCCTAGCTTCTATTATTTATTTTCTATTAGACTATCTTATAGCTCTTTCGTTAAAAATTACATAACCGTAACTAACTTGAAAACTTAAAGGACTTGATTGTAAAGGGAAATAATTAAGTGTAGCCCTAATTGGACCGAAAAAGGTATGGTAAATTGCAGAAGCAGAAGCAATATATGTTTCACCTTTAAACAAATTAGAATATCCGAAAGTACCATTATCATTTTTTACTAAATAGATAAATGGTTGATAATAATATGCATCAAATCGAAGGTCAATTTTTCGCTTTATTGTGAAAATCATATTCAATCCGCCTCCTATATGTTGGGGTGAACGATATTCAGGTAAAAAGAAGGTTTCAATATCAGGTAAAGGAGAAAATGAAGACATAGCTAATAAAGAAGCAGTGTAATTATAAAATAAAGATTGTGAATTTAATACTCCCTTCGCATGAACACCAAAATGAAATGCAGGTTTGCTAATTAAAAATGATTTCAATTCACCGTTTAAAGAAATCCAATGATGATGCTTTTTTGAATCATATTTTAAAGCACTTGTACTTCCGCTGATACTATGTTCTCTTCCATCTACATATTTTATTTTTAATGAAAAAAGACTACCTTCAGAAGCAAATTGTTTTCTGTTTAAGGTGTTTTTGATAATTTCCCAAGAATATGAACTTCCTGAAAAGAATGTTTTATCAGTCGTATCTTTATAAGTGAAATTTGCAGTTTGATAGTAATCATCTTCTAAATCAAAAACTCGAATATCAAATGTGCTTTTAGATGTGTTATCAATAGGATGTGTCAATTTAATACCATAATACATTTCATTTTGTATTAAAAATGATGGTTTTACAGCTTCAAAAAATGTAGCAAAACTTTTAAAGTAATCCCAACGATTCATAACAAAGTAGGGCGCTATTGAAATTGGATAAGTTGAAGGAACATCTATAGTTATTTCTGTTTTTGTAGAGCCATAAAATTTACCGAAGTAAGAGTTACTCTTGATGTTCAGTCCAATTCGACCTACTTTTCGATAGGAAAGTGAAATAAATCCAGTATTTATTGGACGTGACGAGAAAATCCCACCAGCTTCTAATTTAAACTCTTTTGATTTTCGAATTTCTAGATTAAGAGAATAAGTAGTATCACTTTTTCTAGATAAAGTTGGATAAATGAAATCAATTTGAGGTGAAGAATATAAACGATAATATCTCTTTTCTATTTTTAACGGACTTACAATTTTTTTTCTATACGGGTTATATAATGAACGTTCAGCATATTTAATTTCTTTGTTTTGATTTGTGAATGTTGAAATAGATTCGATATTTAACTCAGAAATTTTTGATCTAAAGTTTTTTCGTTTAATATCTAATTCAACTTTTGATATTCTTCTTTCAACATGATGCTCAATCGAATCTAAATATAAAAGTGTTGAATTATAGCCATCATTAATTGCCTGCTTTACTTCTTTAAATTCAAACGTAGAAACAGTAGTTTTAGGTTGAATAATGATTCCATATTCACAAGGTAACTCAAAGCTAGAATATGACACCAACATATTAGTTAATTGACTGATCAAATCATCTTCTGTAGGAGGTGCGGCATTCGATGAAACATTGCTTCCGATTATGAAATCAGGATTAAAGTCTTTGTACATTATGTCAGCAGGAAAGTTGTTGTACAATCCTCCGTCAAATAGTAAATTACCATTTATTCGAATTGGACTTAAATAAAAAGGAAAAGTCATAGAAGCTCTTACAGCTTGATTTAAATCTCCACTCGAGAAAATAATTGATTTTTTATTCGTGATGTCAGAAGCGACGCATCTAAAAGGAACAAAAAGGCTGTCAAAATTCTTTGAATAAGAAGCACTAACAGTCCCAAGTAATTTCATCATTTCAAAATCCAAATAAGTTGAAGCAACAACATTGGTTGGTAATGACTTTTTTAAGATATTTTTTAGTGTAAACGTGATGTTAAGTAAATCTGCATCACTTTCATCTTCTCGAAGAGAAAAACGTTGGCTAGTTTTTAATTTACCATTGGTCATTAGTAAAAACTCTTCACTTAGAACAAATTTTTCAATTTCTTCTGGGCTGTATCCTGAAGCATACATCGAACCAACTAATGCACCAGCAGATGTTCCAGTGATGTAATCAATTGGAATACCTCTTTCTTCTAAAGCTTTTAAAACACCGATATGCGCTAAGCCAGTTGCTCCTCCACCACTTAAAACTAATCCAATTCGTTGTTGTGAGAAAACAGTTCCCAAATGGAAAAATAGTGCAAATAATATTATTATATATCGAAAGTGTGGCTTCAAATTCGTTCTTTTGTACAAAATTAGTAAGATTTTTGAAAGATAAACATTCAGATATGATAAATGGTAACGATAATCTAGGAGATAATATTTTAATAACACTTAAAACATTGTTTGGTTTTGAGGAGGTTTTAAAAGAAGAATTAAATGAATTGGGTTACAAAGATGTAAAAGTGTTAAATCGTGCTGTTCAAATTGAAGGGACGTGGAAAGATGTTTATTTCTTGAATTTGTACTCTAGATGTTCGATTTCTATATTGGTTGAAATTGAAAAATTCTTCATCCGTAACGAAGAAGATTTGTACAAAAAATGTATGAAAATCGATTGGTCAAAATATTTTGATGTCAATAAAACATTCGCAGTAAAAGGAGCTGTTTTTTCAGATTTGTTTACACATACACAATATCCATTTTTAGTTGTTAAAGATGCTATTTGTGATGTGTTCAGAGAGAAAGAAGGTATTCGACCTGATGTAAATATTAAAACGCCACAAATATTATTTGACGTTTATATCAATAAACAAAATGTAATCGTTTCGTTGAACACCAGTGGTGCTCCATTGTTTCAAAGAGGTTACCGACAAGCAGTTGGAGATGCTCCTTTGAATGAAGTTGCAGCTGCAGGTTTAATTAGAATGTCTGGTTGGGACAGAAAATCAATGTTTGTTGATCCGTTTTGTGGTTCTGGAACTTTGTTGATAGAAGCTGCATTATTGGCTTCAGGTATTCCTTCAAATATTGAAAGACAACATTATGCATTTAAGAACTTCGCTAATTACGATGCGAAAGTTTGGGAAGAAATTTATGAAAACGCACCAAAAAGAGTTTCGTCTTTACCATGCAAAATTGTAGGTTCAGATATCGATTCAGAAATGGTTTTAAAAGCAAGAAGAAATTTAAGTGGCTTGCCTATAGGACGTTTTGTTGAAGTTGAGAATTTGTCTTTTGAGGAATTAATCAATCCAGTTGAAGCAGGTGTTATGGTTACAAATCCACCATACGGAGAGCGAATGGGTGAAGACATAGAAGAGTTGTATTCTAAATTAGGTGATTGGATGAAAGCCGAATTGAAAGGATATACTTGTTGGATGATTTCTTCAAGCGAAGAAGGATTCAAAAATGTAGGTTTACGTCCTGAGAGAAAAATCAAATTGTTTAACGGAGATTTAGAATGTAGTTTTCGTAAATACTCAATCTACGATGGTTCGAAGAAAGGAAAGTATATGAACTTGGAAGAAGGAGAACAAGATTAATTTATAAAAAAAAAATTTATTTTAAGCCTAATTTGTCGAAAGATGAATTAGGCTTTTTTTATCTCAATGTATTGAATAAAAAAAGACGACCTCTCGATCGTCTTTTTTCAAATATTTATTATTGTAAGAATTATCTTTTACTAATCTCAACGTAATTTAAATTCGTTGCTCCAGTGTAGATTTGTCTTGGACGACCGATTGGTTCGTTTCCTTCAGTCATTTCTTTCCATTGAGCAATCCATCCTGGTAGACGTCCGATAGCGAACATAACTGTAAACATTTCAGTTGGGATATTTAATGCTTTGTAGATGATTCCAGAATAGAAATCTACGTTTGGATATAAGTTTCTTGATTTGAAGTACTCGTCTTCTAAAGCAACTTTCTCTAATTTTTTAGCGATTGCTAATAATGGATCGTTAACTCCTAATTTTTCTAAAATATCATCACAAGCTACTTTAATGATTTTCGCACGTGGATCAAAGTTTTTGTAAACTCTGTGTCCGAATCCCATTAAACGGAAAGAATCATTTTTATCTTTCGCTTTTAACACCCATTTATCAACATCACCACCATCTTTAACTATTTTCTCAAGCATTTCAATTACTTCTTGGTTAGCTCCACCGTGTAATGGACCCCATAAAGCTGAAATACCAGCAGAGATAGAAGAATATAAGTTTGATTGAGAAGATCCAACAACTCTTACAGTTGATGTAGAACAGTTTTGTTCGTGATCAGCATGTAAGATTAATAGTTTGTTCAAAGCGCTTGAAATAACTGGATCAACTTTATAATCTTCAGTTGGCATTGCAAACATCATGTGTAAGAAGTTTGAACAATAGTCTAAATCATTCTTAGGGTACATGAATGGGTGACGCATAGCATTTTTGTATGACCAAGCAGCTAATGTTGGTAATTTTGCTAATAATCTATGTATTGTTAAATCTTTTGCTTCAGGACTTCTATTTGGATCTAAAGACTCAGGATAGAAAGTTGATAATGAACAAACCATAGAAGCTAATACTCCCATTGGATGCGCTTTCGCAGGATAAGCTTCAAAAAATTGTTTCATGTCTTCATGAACCAATGTATGTTTTGTAATACTATTGATAAAAGAATCTAACTCAGCTTGAGTTGGTAATTTACCATAAATTAATAAATAAGCTACTTCTAAGAAAGATGCTTTTTCAGCTAATTGTTCAATAGGATAACCTCTGTAATGAAGAATTCCTTCTTCACCATCTAAGAAAGTAATCGCACTAGTACAACTTCCAGTGTTTTTGAAACCTTGGTCAATTGTGATATATCCAGTTTGCGCTCTTAAAGCACTAATGTCAATTGCTTTTTCATTTTCTGTTCCTTCTATAACAGGAAATTCATATGTCTGCCCGTTTAACTCTAACTTAGCTATCTCACTCATTTATATTCCTAATTAATGTAATAAATATTTAACTGTCGCCTAAATTAATAAACAATTTCTTTAAAAAAAAGGGATATTCTAAAACTTTTTAAAAAATTATTTATTTCAAAATAATTAATTAAAATCTATCTTATTTATAGATTTTTCAAAGTGTATTCCAATAACATTGAATAAAGGTGATTTCTTGTGTTTCCGCCATAAATCCCATGATTCCTATTAGGGTAGATAAACATATCGAATTGCTTATTTGCTTTTACTAATGCATTGACCATTTCCATTGTGTTCTGATAATGAACATTGTCATCTGCTGAACCGTGAATGATAAAGTATTTTCCTTTTATATTAGAAACAAAGTTAATTGGCGAATTATCTTCATA
>CALPUT020000068.1 GCA_943326825.2 Chryseobacterium gleum
ATTCCAGATTCAATGAGTATTTCAAACGCACAAGTTAAAGGGTGGTTTCAAAGATAGAATCTGCTATTCTAAACCATGAGTAATAGCTTAAAAATAGCAATAATTGGAGATTATAACTTTACGTATAATTCTCATCAAGCGACAAATTTATCGATTGATCATTCTTCGCGATTTTTAGATATTGAAATCAGTTATTATTGGATCAAAGTAAATGAGGCTGCTCAGTTAAAACCTCAAACTTTCGAACAATATGATGGTATTTGGATTTCACCTGGGCCATTTCGAAGTATATTTTTCTTGAATGGGATAATTGATAATCTTTTGAAGTTGAAAATCCCCGTTTTACTTACAGGAGAATCTTATAAAGCTTTAATTGAAGTTATTATAAATAGAAATCAACTAAACTCTAATGGTGAAAAATTAATTTCAGACAATTTAGTGGAAGGTCAACAATTTGAACGTTTAATGATTATACCTCATTCGAAAGAATTCATTAAAATATATGACAATCACAATACACTTGAATTAACTTCATCTCGATATAGCTTATATCCACAATTAATTGAAGTACTTGTTGAAAATCATGTAGATGTCGAAGCATATAATCAGTTTGAAGAACCAGAAGTAATTAGCATCAAACAACACCCTTTTTTCTTGGCATGTGGTTATTGCCCTCAAATTTCCTCAACTAGAGATATCGCTCATCCACTCATTTATACTTTTATAAAAGCATGTAGAGCTTTTTCATCAAATACTATTACAGAAATAAATTCTGAAGGATTGGACTAAAATAAATTCTCTTCATTTTTCGATTTCTCAAAAACTTCATCAATTAATAAATCGGAACCTTCAGCTGCCTTTACTGCAAGAAAATCACATCTTTCGTTTTCTATATGCCCTGAATGTCCTTTTACCCAATGAAAATGTAATTCAAATTTTTCAGCAATATTCATATATCGCATCCAAAGATCTTGATTTTTCTTTCCTTTGAAACCAGTCTTTTTCCAATTATAAATCCAACCTTTTGTGATACTATCTATTACATATTTTGAATCAGAATAAATATGAATTGGATGCAAATTTGTTTTCATAGACTCTAAAGCTACAATAACAGCCAACAACTCCATTCTGTTGTTTGTTGTTAATCGAAAACCTGCCGAGATTTCTTTTTCTACATTATTGAAACGCATTACTACCCCAAAACCACCATTACCAGGGTTTCCTTTCGCTGCGCCATCTGTGTAAATTTGAACATTCATTACGTAAAGATAAAAATAAACATCTTCTATATCTTGATTGTGATTCAAAAATAAATATGGCGTTTAAAAATTTGTTATTAAATGGTAAAATCATTTCTTAATAGTTATAAATGAAATATAGAACAGTACTAAAATTGAAAAAATAAGAATATCTGTCGTTTAAAAACCAGAATTTGTCGAATAATCAATAAAATTTATTTAACATAGGAATTCAAGGATCTGTTTTTTTGATATTTCTATGAACATACTTAATAACTCTATTAACTCAAAATATTGTCGATTAAAGTATATACAAAAATTTATCTAACTGATTTACATAGAAATAAGATTGCTTGAATGAATCATTTCAGTGTTTTATATTTAACACTTCTGCTTTATATTTGTTGTAACAAGACATTAAAGTATTGCTTCATATATATACTAGACTCTTTTTTCAGTGAATAGTGGTTAAGTTAAGTTAGCAGAAAGCGATTCGATCCCTCGAATCGCTTTTTGATTTTATATACCCCCTCATCAAAGTTCAATTCTTGAAATGTTAAAAAACATAAAAAGTTCTTAAATTCATTAGAAAAAGAACTAAAAATATAACAACTCTCAATAAAATACGTTAATTTTGTAACGCAAAAAATAATCAAAAATTAAACATACTATGGCTGAAGTAATGAATGACCTAGGAATACAAGAAATTTTAGCTCAATTTGGAATTGACGAAGTAAACAATGGCGCTTCAATGGGAAGCAAATGGTTTAAAACTCGTGGTGAAAGAATTGATTCAAT
The DNA here is from genome assembly GCA_943326825.2 of Chryseobacterium gleum. Classification (GTDB taxonomy): domain Bacteria; phylum Bacteroidota; class Bacteroidia; order Flavobacteriales_D; family Crocinitomicaceae; genus CAIUKX01. The sequence continues at coordinate 2,037 of CALPUT020000068.1, forward strand.
TTCTCCTGTAGATGGAAAATTAATTGCATCTGTTAATTCTGCTACTGAAGCAGATTATGAAGCAGTAATCTTAAAAGCACAAGAAGCTTATAAAGTTTGGAGAACAATTCCAGCTCCTAAAAGAGGTGATATCGTTCGTCAATTAGCTGATCGTTTACGTTTCTACAAAGATTCTTTAGGGAAATTGGTTTCTTATGAAATGGGGAAATCATTACAAGAAGGATTAGGAGAAGTTCAAGAAATGATTGACATCTGTGATTTCGCAGTAGGTTTATCAAGACAATTATACGGTTTAACAATGCACTCTGAACGTCCAGGACACAGAATGTATGAGCAATACCACCCAATTGGAATTGTAGGAATTATTTCTGCATTCAACTTCCCAGTTGCTGTTTGGAATTGGAATACAGCTTTAGCTTGGGTTTGTGGTGACGTTTGTGTTTGGAAACCATCAGAAAAAACACCTATTACAGCAATTGCTTGTCAACAAATTACAAAAGAAGTATTTGAAGCAAATGGAGTTCCTGAAGGAGTTTCTTGTGTAATCATTGGTGGAGCTGAAATCGGGAAATTAATGGCTGAAGATACGCGTGTTCCTTTAGTTTCTGCGACAGGTTCAACAAGAATGGGTAAATCTGTTGGCGCTGCAGTTGGTGCTCGTTTAGGAAAATCATTATTAGAATTAGGAGGAAACAATGCAATCATTATTACTCCAACAGCTGATTTAAAAATGGTTGTTCCAGGTGCTGTTTTTGGTGCTGTTGGTACTGCTGGACAAAGATGTACTTCTACTCGTCGTTTAATTGTTCATGAAGAAGTTTACGACAAAGTAAAAGAAGCTTTAGTTAGCGCTTACAAACAAATTAGAATTGGTAATCCATTAGATGAAAACAATCATGTTGGCCCACTTATCGATACACAAGCTGTAGATTTATATTTAGCTGCATTGAAACAAGCGGAAGCAGAAGGCGCTAAAATCATCGTTGAAGGTGGTGTTTTAACAGGAGAAGGTTACGAATCAGGATGTTTCGTTAAACCAGCAATCGTTGAAGCTGACAACAGTTTCGCAGTTGTTCAACATGAAACATTTGCTCCAATTTTATACTTATTAAAATATTCTGGAAGTTTAGAAAATGCGATTAAAATCCAAAATGGTGTTCCTCAAGGATTATCTTCAGCAATCATGACTAACAGCTTAAAAGAATCTGAATTATTCTTATCATATGCAGGTTCTGATTGTGGTATCGCAAACGTAAATATCGGAACTTCTGGTGCTGAAATTGGTGGAGCTTTCGGAGGTGAAAAAGAAACAGGTGGTGGACGTGAGTCTGGATCTGATGCTTGGAAAGTTTACATGAGAAGACAAACAAATACTATTAACTATACAGACAGCTTACCTTTAGCGCAAGGGATTAAGTTTGAATTATAAGAAATAGTTTTTTATAAATTTAGAAAGCCATGTTCAAATGTTGAACATGGCTTTTTTTGTAGTAAAAAGTTTTATAAATTTACCCTTCTTGAAGTTTATTCAAAGCATCTATACTCGATTGAACTCCTAATTTTTGGTAAAGGTTATATATATGTTTTTTTACAGTTGCATGAGATAGAAAGAGCCTTTCAGCTATTTCTTTATGCCTTAATCCTTCTGAAATTAATAAAATAATTTCTTCCTCTCGAGAAGTCAATTGATACTTTTTGATAGTATGCGTTAATATTTTACTTTGAGCATCTGTAGAATTTTCTGATTTAACAGAGTGATTAAATACAGCTATTTCAATAGCAGAATAAAGTTCTTCATTACTAAATGGTTTGATTAGAAAAGCATTCGGTAACGTTTCTTTACAGCGATCAATTGTAGCCTTATCGCTATTGGCAGTTAAATAAATTATTGGAATAAAATAATTTGCATTTATGTGATGACCTAAATCTATTCCATCTAATTTAGCATTAAGATTGATATCCAATAATACAACATTTGGTTTTCCACTTTCTATCATTTGAATTGCAGTTTCAAATGAACGAGCAGGTTTACAATAATCATAATTCAAATTTTGAAGCGCCAGACAAATTGTTTCTGCGATGATCATTTCATCTTCAACTATTCCCACTTTTATTCTTTCCATTGAAATTTTATTTATTTAATTCGGAATTAAACTGAATGACGAAAACACTTCCTCTCTCAAAACTATAGTTTATCGACCCATTTATTTGCTCCGTTAAACCACTCATTAAACGCAAACCAAGAGTATGAGAATTTTCAAAATCAACGTTTGGTGGTAAGCCTGGTCCATTATCTCTATATGTAAATTCATATTTACCATTTTCTAAAATAACTAAGTTGATTTCAATTCTTTTATCTGACTGCTCTGCTGGAAGATATTTATATGAATTTGTTAACAGTTCATTCACAATTAAACCAAGTGGAATAGCAATATTAATATCTATTGGTATATCATCTGATTGAATAACACAATCAATAATACGATGCTCATTTTCAAAAAGTTGCTTTACAGCAATTACTAAATCTGTTAAAAATATTTTAAAGGAAATAGTCTCTAAATTGGTTCCTCTATAGAAATTTTGATGAATTAATGCAATACTCGAAAGTCTGATTTTACCTTCATCCAAAGCTTCAATTGCTTTTTTATCGGTCATACGTGCTTTTTGAAGATCCAATAATCCTGTTACTATTTGCAAATTATTTTTCACACGATGATGTAATTCTTTCAGAAGTATGTCTTTATCACCAAGCGCTCTTTGTAAATCCTCTGTGCGATCTATAATTATTTTTTCAAGTCTTCTTTTTTGTGCTTTAAGTAGTCGACTTCGGTACCATATTATTCCAAAAGTCATTAGTAAGAAAAATAAAAATAAAATTACTATAAACCACGTTTTCAAATAAAAAGGAGGAGTTATAAAAATGGGGACTTCAAGAATTTGTTTTTGCCAAGTACCATCGTCTGATTGCGCCTTTATTTCTAACATATACTCTCCGGCTGGAAGTTGACCAAGCGTAATACTGCGTGAAGTGATTGAAATCCATTTATCTTGAAATCCCTTAATTCTGTAGGAATATTTTTTTAATCGTGGCGAATAGTCCAATAAAATAAATTCAAATCTTACTAATTTGTCTCCATGATACAATTCAATTCGCTTATTCTTTAAAAAAGAACTTAAAAGTTCCTTTTCGCCTTCATTTCCATATTTCATTATGGATAACATCTGAAAAGGATCTTCCTTTATTTTATTTATTTTGATTTGCTTCGGATCAAAAGCTACAATTCCATTGATACACCCAAAATAGATTTGACCATCTTTTGCTTTGAATGAAGAACCACGATTGAATTCATCATTTGATAAACCATCCTTTATTGTAAACAATTGAAAATTCATCAAAGTTTTATTGAATCGAATTAATCCATCATCAGAGCTAATCCATAGATTATCATCTTCATCTTCCTCAATTCGATAGAGTAGCATGCTTTGTAAACCTTCTGAAATTGTGTAATTTACTATCTTAGCATTTCCAGCCTGCTTATTCCATTCCCATTTGAAAAGTCCCTGTCCATTGGTTGCAATCCATATATCATGATTTTTATCCTCATGCGCATCATGCATACATTTAATTGGCAGGTATTTTTTTTTATCTTTCGCAAAAGGACCAAAATAGTCTACAATTTGGTTGTTTTGGATAAGGAAAAGGCCATTTTCGGCTTGTGCTATTATGCCTTTAGAAGTATTGAAAATGCGGTATACCTTTTTAACTTTTGGTATTTGAGAAGATTTGTAAGAAAGCAAATAGTTGACATGATTGTTTAGATCAAAACTTATGATATCTTCATCTCTTCCAAGTAATAGTGTAGATTCATTTTTTTGAAAAATATAATTGACATACCCATCCTTTTTAAAAGGTAATGGAACTGACTGAATCATCTTTAAAGATTTTGCTTGAAAAATATTCAGTTGATTTGGAGTCGATAAATAGAGTTGATCTTTGATTTGGATTACGCCCCAACCAGGAGGTAAAGTAATTATAGATTCTATTTTATTGGATTTTTTTAGAAAAACCCCTCCAATATGTGCTGTAATAGATTTATTGCCTTCTGAAGTGCTAACAAAAATTCCTCTTGCTTGAGGGTCTGGTTCCTTTTTTAGTTCCTCGGTTGTGAAATAGGTTTTAAAATAATTAGGTTTAATCTTTATTTTATACACTCCCTTATTAGCGCATAACCAAATAGTGTTATTCGCATCCTTAAACAAATCCCGAAAAATATTAAACCCATATAAACTAAGAGTAAGTGTTTCAAGTATTTTGTAGATTCTTTTGTTTTCAATTAAAAAAACTCCTTCTGGTGAAGTTATAATTTTATTCTTATCATCAAAAGAATATAAACTCACTTTATCAATATCACCAATTTTTATACCCTGATTTTTGCAGAATGAAATTGTTTTATTTTTTTCTATAGAATCACTTGAAAATTTAACATATTGGAGTTTTATAAATGAGTCAGGAAATTTTGGTGGAAGGTTCTTTTTGAGAAATTTTTTATACGTTGTAATCTTAAACGAATTAGCATCTATGACATCATATTTGTCACTAATTTGATTTAACACCCACTGATCTGAATAGGCGATAAAAATGTGGTTTTGATTGTCAACATATATATTTACGACATAATTCGATTGCAAGCCCTCTTTTGTGGTGAAATACTTAAAATTTTTACCGTCATAGCGGCAAAGTCCATTTTTTGAACCAAACCAAATAAATCCTTTTTTGTCTTGTGCAACACAAAAAACATCCCTTGAGGGTAAGCCATTTTCTATATTCAAAAATTCATATTCGATAATATAATCCCTCTTATTCAATAAATTTTGACCAAATGCAAATGGCAAAAGGATAAAAAGAAAAAAAATGAAAAATGAAATTTTTAACATATATCAATTAAACAACGCAAAATAAGATTAATTTTTCATTATGACGTCTAAAATACAATTACAAAATTATGTTATCTAATTGAGCGTGTAAATACTACTTTAGTCGTATTTTTTGAAATATAAAATGGAGGGCTAAGCCCTCCATTTTTAAAAAAACGACCACCTTATTCGAATAACTCAATTCAGGAAGCTGTAATATTTAAATTGTTAATCCCGATAGCTATCGGGAGATAAATTCTCTTCGGTTCTGCTTCGCGGTGTTAAAAAGCACGAATAGCACGCACATTGAAGGCAGCATCCTTATCGTTGGGAAAAGATATGCCATCGTTGAAAAACTGTAACCACGCATACGTGGCATCAGTCTCCGTAGAACTCCAATAGCCGTTACTAACAAAACCACCAACTACAGCTTTTTGTAAGTATAAAAGATTTAGTTCGTATTTTGAAGGCAAATACCAGTCGGAGTTAGTAACACCGCCAACTGTTACTGAATATTCATTGCACAATCTTGCAGCAAAAGTATTGCTAACCACTTCAGGATCTTGAGTGGCAGAAATAATTATAGTATTTTTTAGACCTGCACCAACTCCATCTCCTTTTGCACATGTATTTGAATAATCCATGCTATACCATCTTATTCCATTGCTTTGGTCAGCCGTGGATGCTATTAAACCATGTTGCCCACCATCGTATACATAGAACACAATTCCTCCGCCATAATTTTCACCAATGTAGTGAACAGGGTAACCACCTGTAGCTCCAATTGGGCCTGCCAAACCTGTGGCACCTTGAGGACCAGTAGCACCTTGAGGGCCGGTAGCACCAACTGCACCGTTAGCTCCTGGTAAACCCTGAATTCCTTGCGCTCCTGTTGGACCTGCTGGTCCTGTAACGCCGACCGCTCCGTTAGTCCCTTGTATACCTTGAATCCCTTGCGCTCCTGTTAAACCTGCTGGACCTGTAGCTCCTTGAGGGCCTGTAGCTCCTTGAGGGCCTGCCAAACCTGTAGCACCTGTTGGGCCAGTAGCACCAACTAAACCGTTAGTTCCTGCTAATCCCTGAATTCCTTGTGCTCCTGTTGGACCTGCTGGACCAGTAGCTCCGACCGCTCCGTTTGTTCCTGGTAAACCTTGAATCCCTTGCACTCCTGCTGGACCTTGAATTCCTTGAGGTCCTGTAACGCCAATTGCGCCATCAATTCCATTTGTTCCGTTAATACCATCTACTCCTGCTGGACCTTGAATTCCCTGAGGACCAGCAGGACCTTGACCATTTCCTGAAGTTTTAGCATATAACGCATACGGAACACTCATCAATTGACTTGTTCCCATTACAGAATAGTTCGTTCCTACTGTTACATCAACAGCTGTTTCCATAAAATATGGACCTGCTGACCAATCGATGTTAGCGAATGTTCCACTTACAACTGTTCCATTTCCTATTTGAAGATTCACTAAACCATAGGCATTGGTTGTTGGTGAAAATGTTTCAGAATAAACAGTTGTTCCACCGATGGAGCCTTGTTGGATCGTCATGCGAAGACCAACTGCTTGGTTATTCAAAATTGTATTGCCTGCATTCCGAACAACAGCTTGGTAATTGAAGCCTTCTGGCGCTTGGCCAAAAGAGTTGAACGAAAAGATTGCTGCTGCAACAAGTGATAAAAATATTTTTTTATACATCATTTATTTGTTTTTAATGGAATGCTTGATTTCTTCGTAATTCATTATATCTTGTTTAAATTCTGTTACAAAACTACATCGACAAATCATGCGTGTAAATACTACTTTAGTCGTATTTTTTGAAATATAAAATGGAAAGTGTTGCCCTCCATTTTTAAAAATTGACCGCTTACTTCGGCTGGCTCAGGACAAGTCTCGATAAATTTACCTTCGGTGCTGCTTCGCGGTATTAAAAAGCCCGAATAGCACGCACATAGTTGGCCCAGTTCTTCCCGTTTGAACTGAAGTGACCAATGTAGAAACGCACTACATATGCTAGTATATCATCGGATTCGGATTCCGAAGAACTCCAATAGTAGTCACCATAAAAACCGCCAACCACAGCTTTTTGTAAGTATAAAAGATTTAGTTCGTATTTTGAAGGCAAATACCAGTCGCCATATTTAGTACCGTCAACTGTTACTGAATATTCATTGCACAATCTTGCAGCAAAAGTATTCCCATCCACTGAACCTTGATTAGCTATAATAAGTGCAGTATTTTTTAGTCCTGCACCAACTCCATCTCCGTATGCACATGTATTTGAATTAGTACCACCATACCATCTTATTCCATTACTTTGGTCAGCCGTGGATGCTATTAGACCATGTTGCCCACCTTCGTATACATAGAACACAATTCCTCCGCCATAATTTTCACCAATGTAGTGAACAAGGTAAACACCTGTAGCTCCAATTGGGCCTGTCAAACCTGTGGCACCTTGAGGACCAGTAGCACCTGTTGGGCCGGTAGCACCAACTGCACCGTTAGCTCCTGGTAAACCCTGAATTCCTTGCGCTCCTGTTGGACCTGCTGGACCTGTAACGCCGACCGATCCGTTAGTCCCTGGTAAACCTTGAATCCCTTGCGCTCCTGTTAAACCAGTTGCTCCTGTTAAACCTGCTGGACCTGAAGCTCCTTGAGGGCCTGCCAAACCTGTGGCACCTGTTGGGCCAGTAGCACCAACTAAACCGTTAGTTCCTGGTAATCCCTGAATTCCTTGTGCTCCTGTTGGACCTGCTGGACCAGTAGCTCCGACCGCTCCGTTTGTTCCTGGTAAACCTTGAATCCCTTGCACTCCTGCTGGACCTTGAATTCCTTGAGGTCCTGTAGC
>CALPUT020000069.1 GCA_943326825.2 Chryseobacterium gleum
CAAAGAATCAATTGAAATTTACAATAATAAAAGACCGCATTTGAGTTTAAAATATAAAACTCCTAATTTTGTACATGAAAAAACCGTGAGATACTAATCCCACGGTCTATTATTTTTTTTAACCTGTCAACTTATTTTAGGACAAGTCATTATTAATATTCTGATTCGTAGTCAGGCTCATACTCTTGTTCATAATCCATATTATCCTCACTATAATCTCCTTCTCCATATCCACGTCCCATATCGTAACCTGAATCTTGAGAAATTGATTCATCATGTGATTGCTCTTTATAGTTTTGGCTTGGTGCAGAAAAAGATACTTTTTTGTTTTCAGCATCAGCTGAATTATTATCCTTCTTTTTAGCTGACTTTAATTCAGCCTTTATTTCTTCTAATCGATCTTTATTTTCACAAGAAGTAAATATAAAAATTGCTATACTCGCAATAAATAGTATTTTTTTCATAATATTTAAATTTAAATTATTCAAATTGAATCTATACAATTTAATTATTGTATAGCCGAAATGTAACGTGAATAGATTAATTCTTTTTGTTATTTTGTCTGATTAGTTGAACTATCATAACACAAATACATGTAAAGAAAAATCCAAAATACATTAAGTCCGTTGCTTTATTTCTATTTTCTTCACGAAGTATTTCTCTTGCTTTTTTCTCAAGATTAGCCGCTTCAATCTTAGTGCTATATAAAGAGCTATATTTATTTAATTTTTCAATAATATCTTTCTCTTCAAATTTAATCGAAGGATCATTAAAGAATAATTTAACACATTCTATTTCTAATTCGTCAACAGATTCACCTTTTTCTTTATACTTTGAGAAATCTAAATTCATTACTGTTTTCATTACATCTAAAACGACAACTGTATCTTTAAATTTCTTTTGATTTTTTAATCTTAAAACCAATGAATCTAGTAGTTCAAAGCGATCTGGTGTGATTTCTGCATTGGCTGCAGCTTCGTATAAGCTAAATAATTGTTCTTGTCTCTCAAAAGGTTTGTTTTCCTTAGTTAAACTGAATACCAATTTCGTTTTAGTAATACTATTATGTAATTTTTCAACTCCTTGAATTTCTTCAATTGTAAGGTTTTTACTGTTAGAGCAAATCGTTTTAAATTTATCGACTAATAATGTATCTCCACCTTTCTTGTCTGTCAATGAATAAAAATGTTCAATTTTTTCTATTGCTTTTATTTTAGAATCAAAATCTGTTGAGTCGATATCTAATCCAGCATAAACATCATCCAAGAATCTTTTCATTGAATACGTAATCACTTCTGTTTCGCTTGGATATGGAATTTGAGAATAATTTGAAATGTCTCCACCGAAGTATTCTATTACGGCTAGATTACCATAGTAACTACTGTAATCCGCCACTTTCTTTTTATATTCAGCTGGAGTTAATTTATGTTCTAATAATTTCCATTCAGCTTTTGGCAATTTTGCTTTTAGGCTGTTGTATTTAATATTATACTCTTCAAACGTAGCTGCACTTTCAACCTCATCTGTTGCTGATAAATCATTGTTGATTTTTCCTGTTTTAAACTCTTTTGGAGTTATTGCAACATGTTCTCTTGAAGGACTAGGAAAGTTAATGAAGTAATATACTGAACTTGATATTAACACAACAATCATTGAAAAAAGTACAATTTTCCATACTTTATCTTTTAATAATTGCTCTAATATTTTTGTGAATTTTGTGATCATAACTAATCTTTTTATTTTTTAAATAATGTTTTATAACATTGGTAATATTTACAAATCTTAATTTTTGTTCTATTATTTTAATAACAGAAAAAAAGAATGATAAATATAATTGAGAATAAAGGTTGGTCTGTTATTTCAGTTTTTATGTTTTTTAAGATAATTATAAAAGTCATTTATAATTAAATAAGAAATTAACGGTAAAACAATGAAGATTAAACGATTATATTGGTAAGCCATTTTGAAATTTAGATTAACTAATGCAACAAAAGCTCTAGTTAAACCACATCCGTAACATTCAGTTTTAAATATTTTTTTCCAAATACAAGGAATAAAAATATCAATAGATAATAAATTATATAATAGAATTGAAATAAAAATATACAAAATTAGCAATGAATAAAGCCAATTATTTAATATATATTTACATAATATCATTTATATTTAATCCTATTTCCATTTGAGTCTTTATATGATCCAATAATGATTAAAATCAAATCTACTAAGTACCAAATACCGCAGCCACCAAAAGTTAGAAGTTGAATAACTCCAATTGCAATATGACCAGTGTAAAATCTGTGCACACCCCAAACACCTAAAAACCAACACATCAAGAGAGTTAAAAGCCATCTATTTTGACTTTCAGAATCTAAATTTATTGTTTCAACAAATGTTTGTCTAACACCACAACTAGGGCAGATTTCTGCCTTAATGTTTATTAATGCTCCACATTCTGTGCAATACTTTTGATTTTCACTTTTCATATTAAAAAAAAGAGTAGTGTAAGAAAAATTTCTTACACTACTTAATTATTATATTATAATAATATACCTTTTAAATTTTAAAGTAAAGGTGAACCATCTTTCATTTTTAAACTTCCCATCAAAATACGGATGAAATCTACTAATGTTAATATTCCACAACATCCGAATGTTAAAAGTTTTAATACACCTATACCTGTGTGTCCCATCATGAATCTGTCAATTCCAAGATGTCCTAAGAAAAATGCTACCACTGCCATAGTGACTTTTTTTTGTGCTGGTTTTTTTGCTGCCATTTTATTTTTTATTTATTGATTATTTATTTACAATTCCCAACTTCTTTTAACAAAGCCTCATTAAATTTTTGCTGATCAGCTTCAGAAGTATATTTACCTTCCATTTCTTTCTGAAGAGCAATTGCTTCTGCTGCTAAACTTTGGCTTTCAGCCATTGTTGACATGTCTCCAGATGCTGCTTTTTCCATTAATTTTTGAGCTTTACATTGAACTTCAGCTACTTTTTTAGCATCGCTTTCAATTGAACCTCCACAACTTGTTAAAATCGATGTAGCTAATAAAATAGCTCCTACTAATGACAATCCTTTTTTCATATTGAATAGTTTTTTATTTTTTCCTACTCATATGGCTTTTCGGATAGCGCCCCGAACAAAATAAATTTGTTACGGAATAAAGAACATGAAAACTTTAATTTCTTAAATTTTTTAGACTCTTTCAGCAATTAGCAAGTACTTTTAAACAATTTTCATTTATACTTGATACAAAAATAAGGCTAATTTATGAAATAATAGTTCAGTTTTCAAAAAATTGTTTAATTTTTTTATAATTAAATTATATAAAAGCTACCTTTTCATTAAAATAATATTGAATTTAATTAGTATTGATAAGTGTTTCACTTGAAATTTAAATTTTTATTTTTTATATATTTCAAACCTTGTGCTGCGTTTGCAATATCTACTGCAAAATGAACTGTTTTTGAACTTTATTCAGAAGCTTCAGACATAATTGAAGTGAAATCACTTAATATTTCTGCATCAGTCGGGTTCTGTTTATATTTTTTTTGAGCTTTTATTCATTTTCATTCTGCCATGTTAAATTTAAACTCCCCTTTTCTGAGAAATAATAAGTCTTCCTTTTTCTGCAATATTTTACAGGTGCATGAAATTCTATTTTTATAACAGAAATGTATTTATAAACCATTCGCTCTGATATATTCAATTTTGAAGCAAAATTTGAAGCATTTCCTGTTTGTTCTTCTTTAATTAAATCTATGGTGTTTTGAAGTAATTCAATTTTCATTTATAAATAGTTAGTGGTGTTCAATTATAAAGTTAATGATCTAATTTTCTTTAATCCATTTCCAAATTAATTTACCTTCTGCAACAAAAACAAAAGATTGTTTCTCACGATTGTAATTAATTGGTGCATTTAATTGATTTTTTAGAATATTAACATAATGAAATACCATTCTCTCGGAAACACCAATTTTTTCAGCTGCAACTTTAGCACTTCCTGTTCGTTCCTTTTCAATCAAATGAATGAAGTATTTTATTTTTTCAATGTTCATGAATAATGTTTAATGAATAGTCGATTAAAAAAACAATTTGTCCCGATTAGAAATAAAAAAATCAATTTAGAAAATCATTGAATAATTAATTTTACAAATTAAAGAGGTGTTTATGAAATGATAGTTCAGTATGTTTTTTTTAAAAATATTAATTAATTAACTATATTTTAATAATTAGTTGACGTAATTTAGCTTCTTATATGAAAGTTCCGTGGGAAAATTTCTTGAATGGTAATAATTGTGCATTAGCTGATTTATATGATGAATTATTTCTGCCTCTTTTGTTTGTTTCTATCAAATACACAAAAGACAAAGATTTATCAAGAGACATTATTTCAGATGTTTTCCTTTCACTAATTGAAACACCTGTTGAGTTAAGGTTAAAGAAATGGAAAGAAGTTAGAGAGATAAAAAGTTTTTTAATAATAATTGTAAGAAATAAATCGATTGATGCAATTAGAACGATTTTAAATCGAAATCAAATTGAAAAAGTGTTGACGATTCATCAATTAGAATATTGTGAACAAGAATTTTTACAAATAGATCACTTTGAAAAAACTATCTCATTACTTAACGAAAGTGAAAAAGAATTATTTGAACTCCATTTTGATGGATATTCAAATATTGAAATAAGTGAACAGTTGAATTATTCTGAAAAAACTGTTCGGAATAAACTTAGTATTTCTAGAAAAAAGCTAATTTATTTTTGGAAAAATTTAATACTTTGAATGTTATGGAAAATTCTGAATTAAAACAGTTAATTAACTTGCTAGATTATCCTTCTTTATTAAACCAGAAAGTTATTCAATTAAAATCTACTGAAAAGAAAGATGATCAAATTGAAGGCTTCATTCATTTATATGATAAAATGGAAGGGGACGTTTTTAAAATAAAAGAGTATTTACATGACTCAAAATTAATTATTTTACAACCTACTTCCCAACAAAAGAATTCAATCAAATATGTATATCTTACCATTGCAGCAATCTTTATTGGAATTATAATAATCGGGATTAGGAAGATAGATTTTTCATCAGATGAAACCAAAAAAATTACTTTAAAAAATGAATTTATAGAGCCTGGTTTACCGAATTATATGTCTGCTGAAAAAACAATTTGCTGGGAAAATATTATGTTTGATTATAAATCCAAAAAATTCTTAAGTGCAAATTCAAAATTACAACAAGCACTCAAAAATGACCCAATGAATGATACACTAATTTATTATGCTGGTGTAATAAATTATAATTTAAAAAGGTTTGAAAAAGCGAAATACAATTTTAACTATATCTCAAAATCAAATTCAGTATTCATTGATCGTTCAACCTATTATTTGGGTAAAATGCTTTATCAAAAAGGACGAAAAGATGATTCTAAAATTATATTCAAATCTCTAACAAATTCAAAAGATTTAGATGTTAAAAATGCTGCTTTCGAACATATAAAACAATTATCAGGGAAAAAATAATACTACCTACCGACCAAATCAAATACTTCCATTTTTTATTGTCATCACCCCTAACTTCATAAATTGGATAACGGTAATTAGAAATCAATCGATAAGGAGCCCAAAATTTTGGGTGTGCAGAAATACCCTTTGTTGATTTTAAATATGTCAATTGTGAATGATATAAGGCATCAGAAGTTGATTCCCCTTTTTCAATATTCTTATAAAAATGAAGAAAAATTTTAGCTGAACTTTCGTCATCTGTCTTAGTTGGACTAATAATAATATTTCTTGCTCCTTTATTTAATAAATTCAAATAAATACCTCTATCAAATTCTCTAGAACTAACATTTGAATTAAAGCCTGAAAAACAATTGTTAAGTACAATCAAAGAATTATTAACCACTTTTTGCTCAGTTATTGAAGAAATACTTGAATCTTTAGAATTGCTTTGATATGGTAATTCAATATTTATAGAGCCTAATTCTGAATTGATTTTTAAATTACCATGCCCATAAAAATGGATTATTCCATTTAATTTTAAATAATAGCTTAAATCTCCTTGAAAAATATTATTAATGGTCTTTAGGTTACTGTACTTTTTACTTGCCAGTTGATTCATAAAAGGTAAAGAACTAAAATTTTTATTCTCTAATCTTATAAAATTTAAATGATCTTGTGAATTCTGTTGTTTACCTGTAAAAAACTCATAAGGATCATATATCGAAACAAATTGTGTTTTTTTAGCTAAATAATTTAATTGATCAAAATTATTCCCGTTCGTATCTGACAGCATTTGATTATAATTCGAAAAATCAAAATACATTGTATATATTTTTTTGAATTTCCAATTTTTAGATAAAACAGGTTTGATTTTTTGTTCATACTCATTGAATGCAAAATCTTTATATTTTTCAAATGTTAGTGTATCATAATCAATTAAACTATAATTCAAATCGTTTTTTGCTTGAACAATTGATACATCATTTTTTTGTATTATTATTTTATATGAATCCTTTGAACTTTTTCTAAAACATGGTAATATTAAACATTCATTATCTTTTAACTTCATTTGAATAATAGATAATGAAACTTTAGGCGCTAACTTTAATTCTACAGATCGTAAGTTAATAAGACCTTCAATTTTATTTTTCAATTTAGTGTCTGAAATTTTACTAAATTCTAAATTCGCATTATTCTTTCTATTATCATTTGTCGATTTTTCTTTCTTTATAAAATGGAAATTTAAAATTTGTGAAAGTAAATGAGAAGTAGCTTCTTCTAAATCCTTTTTGTTTTTTTTAATTAAATACCTTCTTAAGTAAAGCTTAAATAAATAATTATTAGGAGATTCACTATATGTGTCATAATTAAATTCTTTTGATTGAACAAAAGATGCCCACCAACTTTTGTTTAAATTTTTTAATATTTCAATATCTTTTTTTGTTTGTATTTCATTAAATGGAAGCGCCTCATCATTTGTAGTTTTATATGAATATAAGGTCATCAAAGCCCTTGCATTTGGGTTTTTGTAATAATTATTATATTGTTTAGCATATTTGCCTATTACTGAATTAAATAGTTTTTTCGCTTTCATTTTTTCACCAATACACATGTAACACAAACCTTTGAGGGATTTAGTGAAAATAATATCATTCCAGTTTTTAGGATTAATAACATTATTTAAAGTATAGTTATATGCTTCCATCGCTTTATAATAAGAGTACCATTGAGAATGATTCATCGTTTTTTGATACTCTTTAAAACCATATTGATAACCAGATACATGATCTAAAAATCTTGTCCCCACTCCTCTATATAATAAAACTCTATCTGAACTAAATTGAAAAGGAAATTTTTTCTCATATACTTTAGCGGAATCGAACCATTGGTTCATTAAAACTCTTGCTACGGGTAATTCGTGCTCGATTTTCACCTTAAGTTTAGTGTCTAACTTCCTGTATAAGAACCCTATTGCATACATCTGATATACAAAGGCTACATTGATCTTATCAAAATCTTTTCGATTCCTTTGAATAATATCCATCGATTGATTTGAATAATATGCTGCACTATCTCCCCAAGTTAAGTAATGCCAAAAAAAAGCTTTTTCAGCATAGTACATCCCCTTATAAATTTCACCTTTATTTTTCTTTAATAAATAAGCTTTATTGCTCATTTTTTCAAAATTTACAAGATCTTGTTCGTATAAATGAATTTTTGCTATGTCTCTGTAGACTCTATATCTTATGTCATTAGATATATTTTTTGTATTAGAGTAATCTTTCAATAATAAATAAGCAATGTTAATCGAACCTTCTTCGATTAATTGTTCTGCTATCGTTAACTTTTCATCAAACACAGTTTTTTTAAGAGGTAATGCAGCAATGATAAAATTAGTGCATTGAAAAATGATAAAAAGGATGACTAATTTAAAATGTTGTTTCAAAGATATATAGGTTTCTAGAAGTTAAATTAAAGTATATGATAAAATTAAAAATACAAAAAATAATAATCTAAAAATTTTTTTACAATATTTATTTCCAACATAATATATAAATACTTAATTGATCAAGCTTAATGTATTACTATATCTGTTTTAATCGATTTAAAGAGAATAAATATAAATAAAAGCAGAAAAATCCCATTTGTAACAATATAAGCTGCATATGAAAATGACATGAAAGAGAATATTAAATTTATTATTAGTCCAAAACCAAAAAAACACCTGATAGAACTCTAATATTAGATCTTATCAGAATTATTTGAAAACTAACCACAATCAATGGTGCTAAAGTAGTTGTCAGAAAAATAAAACTACCAATCCCCAATATTAAGTTATTTTCATATGTATGAAAATTATAGAAACCTAAAGAAAAAAGAAAACTTAACGCTATTGCTATAGAGGTTCGTAAAAATGAATCTTCATTATTGATAATCTTTCATTTATTTTAAAGGATTTTGAATGTGAGGATTTTATTAAATAAGAATTTTAATTTTTACAGAATAAAAACCTAACTATCATATATCTAGACATTCAAAATATTATTGATTGATTATAAAAGAATTTCTTTAACCCTTAATGGATTTAACCTGATGTTTTTTAGAATGTTTTCAAATCAAGATTATCCGTATTTCAATTTTATTAACAGATATTTTATACTTTTATAAAAAATGTTCAAACTTTATATTTAAAATGAATAAATTGAATATTTTATCAATAATCTTGATCAACTTAAATATTTAATCTTGTAAAGAGAAATTGAGCACAAAATATTAACTTAAATAATTTAAAAATGAAAAAAGGAATGTTTTTATTGACTACTGCTGTTATTAGTATGACAATTGGCTTAAGTTCATGTGGAAATGATATTTCTAATGAGAAAAAAGAAGTAACAGCAAATAAAAAATCTGAAAATAAAAAATCTGAAATTTCTGATTCAGTTGTTGTAAAAAACACAGATGTTAAAACAAATCAAGTTAAACAAAATAGTATCGAAGGAACTTATGTAAATTCTGAAAATACTATTCTTAAAATTTCAAAAGCAACGGACAAAGGTTTCTCGTTTATATGTGAAATGAAAACAGAGTGTGGTGGTATGGAAACAATGAAAGGTTTTGCTACTTATGTGAACGCTAATAAAGCATTGACAAATATTTCTTCGGAATTTGATGGTGATGTATTTTATATTGAAAATGGCGTTTTTGTTAGATTTGAACCAAATGGTAGTTACATAGGAATGGATTGTCAACGTTCTTTTGATACTGAATTCAGTAAAAAATAATCGATACATGTCATAGATTGTCAAAAACCTGTAACAAAGTGTTGCAGGTTTTTTTTATGAAAATTTTTGATAAAAAAGACATTTACTTATTGTTGGTGATCAATATTGGGCCGTATTAGTATAAAACTTGAACACCAATACAAAAAAAAAAGCCTTACATTCTGTAAGGCTTTGATAATGAAGTGGTCCCACCTGGGCTCGAACCAGGGACCACCTGATTATGAGTCAGGTGCTCTAACCAACTGAGCTATAGGACCGAGAAATAATCAATAAATTGATTGATTTCGGGTTGCAAATATAATAGTCTGTAATGGAAATACAAGAGAAAATCAAAAATTATTTCGTTTTTGACATTTAGTTAAGTATAAATCGATCAATTAAAATAAATAATGA
>CALPUT020000070.1 GCA_943326825.2 Chryseobacterium gleum
AATGTACTTCTGTAATGCGCCTGCATCATCGAAAAACGAATCACATTGGGTGCATACGGTTTGTCAAAAACAGCGGTTGTTCCTTCTACAATTTCTTTCGGTAAAAAGTAATTCCCTAACGATTTACTCATTTTTTGACCGTTCACATTCAACATGTTGGCATGCATCCAATATTTCGCTGGATTACAACCCAATGAACCACAATTTTGAGCAATTTCATCTTCGTGATGCGGAAATTTTAAATCCAAACCTCCACCGTGAATGTCAAATTGTGAACCTAAATATTTTGTACTCATAGCAGTACATTCGATGTGCCAACCTGGATTTCCATTCCCCCAAGGTGAACGCCAAATTTGCATATCAT
The DNA here is from genome assembly GCA_943326825.2 of Chryseobacterium gleum. Taxonomy (GTDB): domain Bacteria; phylum Bacteroidota; class Bacteroidia; order Flavobacteriales_D; family Crocinitomicaceae; genus CAIUKX01. Next base: position 365 of record CALPUT020000070.1, read on the forward strand.
CTGGATTTGCCTTTTTCCATAAAGCGAAATCGGCAAAGAAACGTTTTTCGTCTTGAGCATTCAAGGTTCTTGTTTCTTCCGCTAATTCATCTACTTTTCTTCCGCTTAAAATTCCATATTCGAACTTTTCGCTATAAGCTCTCACATCAAAATAAACTGAACCATTTATAACATACGCAAAACCATTTTCAATAATCTTTTCGATGATTTCGATTTGTTCTTGAATATGTCCTGTTGCTGTCGGTTCAATATTTGGTGGAAGCATATTGTAAATACGCTGTAATTCTTGAAAATTAACGTTGTACTTGTAAACGATTTCTAACGATTGAACTTTTTCCAAACGAGCCACTTTTCCAATGCTATCAACATCATCTCCAGCACTGTTAGTGATATGTCCTGCATCGGTGATATTTCGCACGTATTTTACTTGATACCCCAATTTCAAAAGGTAACGGTAAATCATATCAAAATTGATAAACGTACGCATGTTTCCCATGTGTGGCTCACTGTATAACGTCGGCCCACAAACATACATTCCAACTCTATTTTCGTGTATCGGTTCAAATTTTTCTTTTTGACCTGTTAAACTATTGTAAATGAAAAGTTCGTTTGTAATTGTGCTCATATCGTTATCCTGTGATTTTTCACGAAATTAATGAAAAGATTGAAAGTAAAAATGATTTGAAAGCTGATTATTTGCTTGTTTTCTTTGGTAAGCTTCTTAAAAAAGTAAAAATCCTTTTTCTAAAGAAGAGTAACAATAAAATGTAAGGAAGAAACATTAAATATAAAATACCAAAATTGATGTTGCTCCCAAAAGATGATTCTTCTAAATCAGTTGCTTGTTCTGATAATAATTTACATTGCGAACATCCTTGTCCAAACACATCTAATACTAGAATTGATAAACAAATAATTAAGAATATTCTTAGTGTATTTTTCATTTGTCAAAATTAATAATAATTCAATTGATTAAAAATGATTTTCGTCATTATTCTTTACTCTAAAATCAGATTCTTTAGTAGAATGTACCAATCAATGAGCAAAGGATTAGAACAAAAAGAAAAATTCAACTAACTTTGAGTTCAGTTTATCAAAACATCAAAATGAAATACATATTTATATACATATTAGCAATTAATGCAGTTATCTCAAGTTGTGGAGGTTCTAAATCTAAAAATACTACAACAAAAGATATTGATAGTCTAATTGTTCTTTACCCTGACAGCATGCCTATTTTGATCAAACACGGTCAGAAAATGGTTAAAGAATTTGATTTTTCTAAAGCAATCGCTGATGGTGCTAAAGCATTTCATAAAGACAGTAATAACATCGATGCTAGAATGTTATATGCAGATGTTTTAAATAATCGTCCAACGAGAACATTTACAGATGTCATGGAAGCTCAAAGACATTTTAAAGTGATTATAAAAAAAGAACCTAGAAACACAAAAGCACTTGTAGGATTAGCAACAACTTACAGTCAACAACAAGATTTTGAAAAAGCGTTTCAATACATCAATAATGCTTTGAAAATAGATTCAAAATACAGAGATGCTTATGTATTAAAAGGAACAATTTATTTACAAATTGGAAATAAAGAATTAGCAAAATCATCTTATGAGACTGCTGTACAACAAGATCCAACATTTTATGAAGCTTATTTGATGTTAGGTACAATTTATGAATCAGAGAACAATCCAATTTGCTTAGAATATTATACAACAGCAACTAAAATTCAACCAAAAAATCCAGATGTTCTTTATGCTTTAGCTTATGCAGATGTGAAGTACAATAAAGTGAATCAAGCGAAAAGATTGTACCGTAAAATGATTCAAATTGATTCAACATATCACGAAGCATTATTTCAATTAGGTTACATCAAACAGTATGTTGAAATGGATAGAGATAGCGCTATGTATTTTTATAAAAGTGCGATCAAATCAAACTTCCAATTCGTAGAAGCGTATCATAATTTAGGGTTATGCTACGAAGAAATGGGCGACAAAACGCATGCTTTAGAATCTTTCGGAAAAGCTTTAAAATTCAACCCGAATTATACTTTATCTAGAACTGAAGCAAATAAATTAAGATAATGCGTATTCATCCAAAGTACATTCAAATTATTGGCGATGCTGTCATTCCTTTATTAGGTTTCTTTGTTTGGAGTTGGAACATTTACTTTATCCTTCTTTTTTATCTGCTTGATCTTTTAGTTAAAGAAGTCGTAATGCATTTTAAATCAAATCGCATTGTGAAATTTCAAACTGAAATCGGATTAAAAAATACTTCTTCAAAAAATGAATTGAAATTTCGATTTTTAAGTAGTCTTCTTCTAATCTTTAGCTTATTTGTTATTCACTTTGCTTTAGTCGTAAAAGACGATGAATTTAATTTACTTAAAGAATTATTTGACTTTTGGAATTATAAAGATATGGGATTTGCTCAGGGTTATATTCTAATTCCATTGGTAATCGTTATGGGATTTATGCAATATAAAAATGAATTTATTCTACCTAAATTGTATGAAAATCAGTCATTAGATTTTATCTGGAAAAAACACATTAAAGCATTAATCGTTTTGTTAAGTTTTTCAAGTTTAACGTTTGGAATACTTCAATTTGTAAAAATCAATGATTTGATATTGGTGATTTGTGTTATTGTAATTTCTAGCGCTTACCAATTTTTAGAAATTCGTAATCAATTTCTGATAAAATAAATTAAATCTCCCCCATCAACTCCAACGTTTCTTTCGAAGCTGCTTGTTCTGCCATCTTTTTAGATGTTCCTTTACCTTGTCCGTAATTAACACTGTTGACTTTCGCTTGAACTAAATACTCCCAAGAACCTCCAAGATTTTCTTCAGTTAGGACTTCAAACTCAAGTTTCAATTGTTTTTTCTGACTCCAAATAAATAACTTCGATTTGAAATCAATTTCTTCTTCCAATAATCGGTTTAAATCAACATATTTCCTGAAAACGTGGTCATTAATAGTCTTTTTTACGGCATGAAATCCTCCATCTAAATAAATAGCACCCATAATAGCTTCAAAAGCATTTCCTTCCAATGTATTCAAATTAATGGAGCGGCCTTTTTGATAACGAATAATTTCTCTTAACTCCATATCTTCAGCAATAGAAGACAAGGTCTTTCTACTAACCAATTTGGATTTGATTTTTGTTAAGTATCCTTCATCCTCGTTTGGAAAACGGGTATACAAATATTCAGCGATGACTGCATCTAAAATTGCATCACCTAAAAATTCTAACCGTTCGTTAGAAGATTCTGAATTATTATTGCTTAAAGATTTATGTGTTACTGCTTCAAAAAAATAATGTACTTTTCTCGGACGGTATCCAAACCGTTTTAGGATAAATCTAATAATTTGAAGTTCATCCTTTGATCTTTTACCTCTGAAAAATAAGAAGCGGGATAACAATTATTTTTGATATTTCTTAACAATAATACTAGTATTATGACCACCAAATCCAAATGTGTTTGAAATAGCATAATTTACAATACGATTTTGCGCTTTATTAAACGTAAAGTTTAGTTTATTGTCTATAGCTGGATCGTCAGTAAAGTGATTAATTGTAGGAGGAATAATATCGTGTTGAACAGCCATAACACATGCAATCGCTTCAATAGCTCCAGCAGCGCCTAATAAATGTCCTGTCATTGATTTTGTTGAACTAATATTCAAGTTGTAAGCATGGTCACCAAAAACATCTTTAATTGCTTTTACTTCAGCAATATCTCCTAAAGGAGTTGATGTTCCGTGAACGTTTACATAATCAATTTTAGTTGCATCAATTTCAGCATCTTCTAGAGCAGCTAACATTGTGTTACGAGCACCAATTCCATCTGGATGTGGAGCTGTCATATGATAAGCATCTCCAGACATACCACCACCTACAACTTCAGCGTAGATTGTTGCACCTCTTTTGATTGCGTGTTCATATTCTTCTAAAATAAGTGCACCTGCACCTTCTCCTAAAACAAATCCATCGCGATCTAAATCAAACGGACGAGATGCTGTTTCTGGAGAATCATTACGAGTAGATAATGCTTTTAATGCATTAAATCCTCCCATTCCCATTTGGTTAACAGCAGCTTCAGAACCACCAGTAACAATTGCATCAGATTTCCCTAAACGAATCATATTGAAAGAATCAATAATTGCATTCGTTGCTGAAGCACAAGCAGAAACAGTTACATAGTTTGGTCCTCTTAAACCGTATTTAATAGAGATATGACCTGCTGCGATATCAGCAATCATTTTAGGAATAAAGAATGGATTGAAACGTGGTGTTCCATCTCCTGAGAAGAAATTTTCAGCTTCGTCTTGGAATGTTTTTAAACCTCCAATACCTGAACCCCAAATAACTCCGATTCTATCTAAATTTGGATTTGACTCCATAAGACCAGAGTGCACCATAGCTTCTGTTGCAGAAACCATGGCGTACTGTGAAAATTGGTCTAATTTTCTTGCTTCTTTACGATCGATAAATTCTTCAACATTGAAGTCTTTAACCTCGCAAGCAAAATGTGTTTTGAACAAAGATGCATCGTATTGTTTCACTGGCGCCGCACCACTTTTCCCTTGTTTTAATGCTTCCCAATATTCAGTAAGCGTATTACCAATAGGTGTAAGTGCACCTAACCCCGTTACAACAACTCTTTTTAATTCCATAAAGGATAAACTTTGTTCAACAATAAGATTCTAAAAATTTATTAGTTTGAGTGCTCCTCGATGTAAGTGATAGCATCTCCAACTGTTTGGATTTTTTCTGCTTGATCATCAGGAATTGCGATGTTGAATTCTTTTTCAAATTCCATAATCAACTCAACTGTATCTAGAGAATCAGCACCTAGATCATTTGTGAAGCTTGCTTCGTGATTTACTTCGCTTTCTTCAACACCTAATTTATCTACAATGATAGATATTACTTTTGCTTTGATTTCAGACATTTCTAATTTTTTTAATAATTACAGTTTGCAAAGAAAAAAACATTGTGTCAAAAAACAAAATTATTTACTCATATTATTCTACTCATTTACTATTCAATTCATCCATTATGCCTTCAAGAGCATATGTTTAAAGGGATTAATTCAATTTGAAAATATTGATTTTTTTATGTTAATTTTTTCAAGTTAAAGTCAAAATTGCTGTTTTTAAGGTTTTTTTAACTAAAAAGGTTGTAACTTTTGGGTAATAAACAACTATACTTTCTAACTTTACAGCATGGAGAAAATAAAATTAGCGATTTTTGCTTCTGGATCTGGATCAAATGCCAAGAATATTATTCAGCATTTTAAAGACCATTTTTCGATTGAAATAGATTGTGTATTATCTAATAAATCTGATGCTCCAATCATTTATTGGTGCAACCAAAATGACATTGAAACTATAGTCCTTGATAATCAAAAAGTAGAAGACGGAAACTTTTTGAATTCAATTTGCAAAGAAAGAGCTATCGATTTTATCATTTTAGCAGGTTACTTAAGAAAAATTCCTTCTGAATTAATTCATACTTTTGAAAATAAAATGATTAATATCCATCCTTCTTTACTTCCAAAATTTGGAGGAAAAGGAATGTATGGAAATAATGTGCATAAAGCTGTTAAAGCAGCCAATGAAAATCAAACAGGAATCACGATACATTTTGTAAACGAAAATTTTGATGAAGGAAGATATATCGCTCAATTTTATACTGAAGTACTTTTTACTGATTCAGTTGAAGATATTCAATTGAAGATACATTCATTGGAACAAAAATATTTTCCAACAGTAATCGAAAAAACAATTATTGCATAAAAATAATTCCAAATGTTCGATTTTTTAAACGTATTTAATTTTGGAGAGTTAATCAAGGCCTCTGAGGTTCTTTTCGCGGTAATTGATATAGTTGGTTCGATCCCATTAATTATCAAATTAAAAGAATCTTCTGGAGACATTAGTGAATTGAGAGCAAGAATCGTTTCTTTGGGAATCATGATTGGATTTTTCCTTTTAGGTGAAAGTATTTTGATGCTTTTCGGTGTGACAATTCAATCTTTTGCTGTTGCAGGTTCATTGATATTGTTTACATTGGCACTCGAAATGATTTTAGGTGTAAAATTGAAAAATTGCTTGGTGAAACAGGAATTGCTCTCATGAAAAAAGTATTCGGTATCATATTATTAGCAATCACTGTGAAATTATTTACGTCGAATATGAAATTAATGTTTGAATAATATTTTAGAATTAAAAAACATGAAAAAGATAAGTTCTGAGAAAGAATTACGTTACGATAAAGCGTATCTAAGAATGGCCAAAACATGGGCCGACCTTTCTCATTGTTCTAGAAAACAAGTAGGTGCTATCATTGTGAAAGACGGAATGATTATTTCTGATGGTTATAATGGTGCTCCAGCTGGTTTTGATAATTGCTGCGAAAATGAAATAGGTGAAACGCATTGGTATGTCTTACATGCTGAAGCAAATGCCATATTAAAAGTAGCAAAATCAACAAACAACTGTAAAGATGCAACCTTGTATTTAACGCTTTCTCCTTGTAAAGATTGTAGTAAGCTAATTCTTCAAGCTGGAATAAAAAAAGTTGTTTTTATAGATAAATACAAAGATACTGCTGGTATCGACTTTCTAGCAAGTGCTGGAATTGAAACGATTCATTTAGATAATATTACAGATGGAGAATAAAAAATTCAATTACTTAATTCCAATTTCACTTGCTGCATTTTTAGCAATCGGTTTATGGTTGGGTAATTTCATGTCAAAAAATGGATCTTACGGCTTTTCAAAAGGAGAAGAGAAAACGCAAAAATTACAAGATATCATTGACGTTTTAGATGCGAAATATGTTGATAATGTTAACGGAGAAGAATTGTTTGAAAAAGCAATTGGAGATATGTTACATCAATTGGATCCTCATAGTAACTATATTCCTGCAAAAGATTTAAAAGCAGTCAATGAGTCGATTGAAGGAAAATTCGGTGGAATTGGAGTTCGTTTCTTTCTTATTCGTGATACAATTTGTGTAACAAATGTTATTCAATACTCACCTTCTGAACGAGCTGGCTTAAAGGCAGGTGATAAAATAGTTGAAATCGAAAACAAAATCGTTGCCGGTAAAAAAATCAACAACGAAAAAATAATGTCGATGCTTAAAGGAGATCCTGGCACAATTGTAAATGTTAAGATTCTTAGAAATAAAAAGAAAATCGCTAAGAAAATTGAACGAGGAGTCATTCCAATAGAATCAGTTATTTGTGCTAAAATAGTATCTCCTTCGATTGGTTATATCAAAATCGAACAGTTTTCTATTTCAACTTATGAAGAGTTTCAATTTGCCATAATGAATTTGAAACGACAAGGCATGAAAAAACTAATAGTAGATTTAAGAAACAATGGCGGTGGAGTTTTACAGAGTGCAACAAAAATTGTGGATGAATTTCTAAAAGCAAATCTACCTATCGTTGAAACAAAAGGGATTCATCAAGGTCGTCAAATGTATCGTTCTTCTGAGGGTGGAATTTTGGAATCAACTCCTTTATGTATTTTAATCAATGAAAATTCTGCATCTGCAAGTGAAATTTTAGCAGGAGCAATTCAAGATAATGATAGGGGAACAATTATCGGACGTCGTTCTTTTGGAAAAGGTTTGGTTCAAGAAGATATTCAATTAAGAGATGGTAGTGATTTACGATTAACTATCGCTCGTTATTATACACCAACAGGAAGATGTATTCAAAAACCATATGCTGGTGATATTGAGGAATATTATTCAGATCAATATGATCGAATGAACAACGGTGAATTGTATAAACCTGATTCAAGTATTTTCGTCGATTCATTGAAATTCAAAACGCCAAAAGGTAAAATCGTTTACGGTGGTGGTGGAATTATGCCTGATCTTTTTGTGCCCTATGATTCAACTGGAACAAGTTTGTATTACTCTGAATTAATGTATTCAGGATCATTTCAAGGTTTCGCATTTGACTTTGTAGCGGATAAAAGAACTAAATGGAAAAATCCAGCTGAGTTCAATAAATCATTCACTGTTTCAGATCAATTAGTAGAAGACTTTACAAAGTATAGTTCTAAATACTTTAAAGTCCCTTTGAGTAAAAGCGAATATAATCATAGTAAAAAGCTAATTACGAAAGTGTTGAAACAAGAAATTGCAAGACAATTATGGATCGAAGAAGGTTATTTTGAAGTATCCTATCCATTTGATAAAGAAATACAAAAAGCAATTTCTATTTTAAAGAAATAAAAATCAAATCGATGCATGTAATTTCTGTAGTTGAAGACGAAAAAAGTATTGCCGAAATGATTCGACTAAATTTAGAAATAGACGAATTTGAAGTAGCAGTATATGAAGACGGTAAGAAAGCATTAGAAAATTTAAATTCTATAATCGATTCTGATTTAGTGATTTTGGATGTAATGCTTCCTTTTCATAGCGGGTTTGAAATTTGTCAAGAGATTAGAAAAATCTCAAAAGTTCCGATTCTTTTTCTTTCTGCAAAAGGAACAACTCCCGATAAAATAGCAGGGTTAAAATTAGGTGCAAATGATTATTTAGCCAAACCGTTTGATTTAGAAGAATTGCTTTTAAGAGTGAATATTTTAACTCAAAAAGAGGATACGGATGAAAGTTATCAAATCGGAAATAAAAAAATCATTTTCGCTACATTCGAGGTAATCGATTTAACAACTAATGAAATTCATTTACTTTCTAAAAAAGAAATTGAACTCTTAAAATTATTTACAGAAAAAGTTGGTCTTGTTATTTCAAGAGATGAAATACTTGATAAAATTTGGGGTAAAGACCAATTTCCAACCTCAAGAACTATCGATAATTTTATTTTGAACTTCAGAAAAATGTTTGAAGAAGATCCAAAAGCTCCATTATATTTTCATTCAATCAGAGGAGTTGGATATAAGTTGACTGTTTAATTTACTAACGTTTCGAAATCTTATTATTTGTAATAGTGCGTTGTAAATTACACTTAAAACGATCCATACCATCTACTCTTTTTTTGGCATGCTTCGTTTTACAATTTTCAACGCGTTCTCTCCATAATTTGTAACTACTAAACTTGAGTTCTCTTTTCATTAAAGCTTTTACATCCGCTTCTTTTAGTCCAAATTGATGAAAAATGGCATCAAAAGGCGTTCGGTCTTCCCACGCCATTTCGATGATGCGATCAATCCGTTCTTTTTCCTTTTCTTCTTTTAAACGTAATTCCTCCTCTTCTTGCATTTGCAAAAACATAATAGGTGAAGGCAA
>CALPUT020000071.1 GCA_943326825.2 Chryseobacterium gleum
ACAACTCTAGTCGATAAAAATGTTTCTTCAATATCATTAGACTCTTCTTCAACAAAAACTGGCTCTTCGTAAACAACAGAGTCTGCCTCTTGAGAAAAAGCCATTAATGTGCTTATAAGAAATACTGGGAATAAAAAAAATTTCATTATTTATATTTTATTAATCAATTTATTTTCAAAACCTTAAATATCATTTCATTTAAAGAATTACATTCAACACAAATCTATAAATATTTTCAATGAAATCAATTTTTCAAAAGTCAATTTTTTGTTAAATTTGATAAAAAATAAAGATTCTAAATAACTTTTATTTTAAGAACAAACACATAGATGATTATATCAAATTAAAGACTGGAAGAGTATTAGTTTTTTAATAATTAATTAGAGAAATGAATAAAAAAGAATTAAGAAAAATCTTCAAATTAAAAAGAAGTCTAATATCTAAATCCGAATTAAAGTCAATCAGTAAAGTTATTTTAGACAAAATAATTTCACTTCAATTATCAGAAAAAAAAATAAGTCTTTTTTTAACCATTGAAAATCAAAATGAGATTGATACTTTTCCGATATTAAAAAAACTGGAAATCTCAAATCAAATTTCTGCCTCAAAATCAGATTTTTCTACTTTTAATATGAAGCATTTTAGAATTACATCTGATTCAACTTTCATCTTAAATGAGTTTGGCATACCTGAACCTTCGGAAGACGAACAAATAATTGAAAATGAATTTGATATCGTTTTCGTTCCTCTATTAGCTATTGATAAATATGGTAATAGAGTTGGTTATGGAAAGGGATTTTATGATCGGTTTTTGAGCAAATGCAATCCAAACTGTCAATTTATTGGAATATCACTTTTTGATGATATAGTAGAAATTGACGATATTTCCATAGAAGACATAAAATTGAACATTTGTATTACTCCTAATAAAATCTATCATTTTGAGTAACTACAAACATCAAGGCAAATTCCATTTAGCAGCAATATTTCTAATTCCAGGATTACTTGTTACACTCTTTCTCTCTAATAGCTGGATTCCGTTTATTTTATTTTTATCTTTTGCTGTAGCAATTCTCTTTTTGCTTTTTAGAAAGCAAACCAAATAACAATTTTCAAGCTTTTTAGAACTTTAATTACTAAACCTCGTAGAACAGAGTCATGCTTAGGCTACTTTTTCTAGGGATCTGGGTCTTTTCGACTTCAATAGTTGTGGTTTACGAAACACGACCTGTATTTGGAGTGAAAGTAGGTTATCAATCTACTGGTAAACTAACAATGTATATGGTTTATTTGGATAATGGTGTTTCCCAAAATTCAAAAAAAATGCTAACAGAGAATGAGTTTATTCATATTGCTTCAGGTAAATGGCCAAGCATGTACAATCCAAGAAGAATTAATTATTTTGAAAAAAACCATTTATCTTGTGGTGTAATAAAGGACTCAATTACTGAAAAAGATTACAGCTATTGTATTCCGCTAGATTCACTTTGGAAAATACGTTTTGAAAAACATCCTTTCGACTTAAAGCAAGGAAATGGTTGGAGTCATAAACAATTCAAACCTTCTCCTAAACAAGAAATATATTTATATGAAACTTATGGAGTAAGACAAATAGACGGTGACTATTTTACTGACCAAAACTTTTGGAAATTACTCAATGATGTTCAGGATCCAAATTGGGTTTTAAATTACAAATCAATTGAATAACTAGTATATTTTTGAATTTCGACATTTAATTTAAAGCTAAAAAGTTTTAAAACTTTAAATGTTTATCTTTTTTTATCTCTAATCACTTTTTCTTTATAAAGATTCATTTATCTTTACATTAAAACAATAACACATTCATTATGTTTAACAACAACGAATTCAAAAAATACGCTACTAAACACATGGGTATTAGTAGTATGCACTTAGAGCATTATATTGACTCATCAATTACACCATATATTATAGAAGAACGCCAAATGAATATGACTCAAATGGATGTTTTCTCTCGTTTAATGATGGATAGAATTATCTTTTTAGGTACAGGGATCAATGATCAAGTAGCTAATATTGTTAATGCACAATTATTGTTTTTAGAGTCAGCTGATTCTAAAAAAGATATTCAAATTTACTTAAACTCTCCAGGTGGTTCTGTATACGCTGGTTTAGGAATTTACGATACAATGCAATACATCAAACCAGATGTTGCTACAATATGTACAGGTATGGCTGCTTCTATGGGAGCGGTATTAATGTGTGCAGGTGCTGAAGGTAAAAGAACAGCTTTAAAACATTCAAGAGTAATGATTCACCAACCATTAGGTGGAGCTCAAGGTCAAGCATCTGATATCGAAATCACTGCTAGAGAAATTCAAAAATTGAAAAAGGAATTGTACGAAATTATTGCATTCCATTCAAAACAAGATTTCGATAAAGTTTGGGATGATTCTGATAGAGATTATTGGATGACTGCTGATGAAGCAAAAGAATACGGTATGGTTGACGAAGTTTTAGCTCGTAGCCACAGATAAGAATAAATAACATTTATTAATCAAAGGTCATTTGTTTCAAATGACCTTTTGTCAATTAAAAAAATGGCGAAAAAAGAAGCAGGTTGCTCATTTTGTGGAAGATCAAGAAGTGAAGTTGGTTTGTTAGTTGCTGGAGTTACAGGTCATATTTGTGACAGCTGTATTTCTCAAGCAAACTCAATCATTCAAGAGGAAGAAGTGATTCAAAAAAAATCAAAAAAACCTACTGTGAATGTATTGAAACCAATTGACATCAAAACAAAATTAGATGAATATGTAATCGGACAAGATGATGCGAAAAAAGTATTATCAGTTGCCGTTTACAATCATTACAAACGATTAAACCAACCTGAAGTAAAAGATGAAGTTGAAATTGAAAAATCAAATGTAATCTTAGTAGGAAGAACAGGGACTGGAAAAACATTATTAGCGAAAACAATTGCAAAAATGTTAAATGTCCCTTTTTGTATTGCTGATGCAACTGTTTTAACAGAAGCCGGTTATGTAGGTGAAGATGTCGAAAGTATTTTATCAAGATTACTACAAGCGTCAGATTACAACGTTGAAGCAGCTCAAAATGGAATTGTTTTCATAGATGAAATTGATAAAATCGCTCGTAAAAGTGATAATCCTTCTATTACCAGAGATGTCTCAGGAGAAGGAGTTCAACAAGCGCTTTTAAAATTATTAGAAGGAGCTACAGTAAATGTTCCACCGCAAGGAGGAAGAAAGCATCCTGAACAAAAAATGATTCAAATCGATACTAGAAACATTCTTTTCATTTGTGGTGGTGCGTTTGACGGTATTGAAAAACACATCGCTCGTCGTGTCAACAAAAAAACGATTGGTTTTACAAACAAAGAAGAAGAGCGAATTGAAGGAGATAGTTTCTTAAAATATATCAATCCAACAGATATTAAAACGTTTGGTTTAATCCCTGAGTTAATTGGTCGTTTTCCTGTTTTAACTTATTTGGAACCATTAGACGCTAAAAGTTTAAAACGCATTTTAACTGAGCCAAAAAATGCATTGGTAAAACAATATGTTCGTTTATTTGAAATCGATGGAATTAAATTGGTTTTTGATGGTGAAGTACTAGATTTCATGGTTGAAAAAGCAATTGAATTTCAATTAGGAGCAAGAGGTTTACGTTCTATCTGCGAAGCAATTCTTACTGATGCGATGTATGAATTACCTTCTAAAGATGATTCTGATTTCAGAGTAACAAAAGAATATGCAGAAGCACAGTTTTCAAAATCAAAAGTTGCTAAGTTGAAAATGGCTTAGTGTTAGATATTTATAAAAAAAGCTGGTTTTGAAAATTCAAAACCAGCTTTTTTTATACAGTAAATTTCTATTTTATTCAACCTCTATCATAGAAGCAACAGACTTCGCTTTTTCAACCAAATCAGAGACATCTTCATTTCCAAATGCTAATGTAACAGCCATTCTTCTATACGGCCTTGTTGTTGGTTTTCCAAAAAGTTTAAAATCAGTTTGTGGAATAATTGCAGCTTTATCTAATCCTTTGAAAACAGGAGTACTTTCACCTTCATTCATAGCTAAAACAACTGCACTAGCTCCATTTCGTTCTAATACTATTTCATTAACTGGAATCCCTAAAATTGCACGAGCATGCAATTCAAATTCAGATAAATTTTGAGTATTACCCAAAGTTACCATTCCAGTATCATGAGGTCTTGGTGATAATTCTGAAAAATAAGCTCCTTCTTTAGTAATAAAGAATTCAACTCCCCAAATTCCAGCTCCTCCTAATGCTTTTGTTACATCAGCAGCCATTTTTTTAGCTTCTTCCAAATGCTCAGCTTTCATTGGCATCGGTTGCCAACTTTCTTGATAATCACCTCTTTCTTGTCTGTGTCCAATTGGGGGACAAAATAACGTTTCTCCGTCTTTTTGAGTTAACGTCAATAATGTAATTTCGTAATCAAAATCAACAAATCCTTCAACGATCACTTCTAATAAATCACCTCTTGATCCTTCAATAGCGTATTTCCATGCCTTCTCAATATCTTCAATAGATTTAATAACAGACTGACCTTTACCTGAACTTGACATTAATGGTTTCACCACACATGGCAATCCAACAGCGTCTACCCCATTTTGTAATTCTTCTAAGGTTGTTGCATATCTATAATTAGCAGTTCTAACACCTACTTCTTTCGCTGCTAAATCACGAATCGCTTTGCGATTCATAGTGAAATTTGCTGCTTTTGCACTAGGTACTACTTGAATTCCTTTTGATTCGTAATCGTAAAAACGTTCAGTTCTGATCGCTTCAATTTCAGGAACAATAATGTCAGGTTGATGTTTTGCAACAATTCGATCTAAAGCGTCACCATCTAACATGTTTATCACCTCAAACTCATGAGCCACTTGCATTGCAGGCGCGCCTTCATAACTATCAACAGCAATAATATATTGACCTAATCTTTGACAAGCAATTACGAATTCTTTCCCTAATTCACCTGAACCCAATAATAATATTTTTTTTCTCATAAATTTATAGATTTTAGACGCTAGAATCTAGACATTAGACTTTTTAATTCAAAATTCATCATTTAAAATTTAAAATTATTTCAAGTCTCTATTTTTCTTAATATTCTCGTAAGCTTCTTGAATTTTTTGGAACTTTTCTTTCGCTCCTTTTTGATATTCCTCTCCCATTGAAGCCACCTTGTCTGGGTGAAATTTTATCGCCATTTGTCTGTATGCTTTTTTCACCTCATCATCTGTTGACTCTGCTGAAATACCTAAAACTGCGTAATCAGAATTAACATCTCTGTAGAACATGTTTTTTACACTTTCAAATTCTATAGCAGGAACCCCCATCATTGAAGCAATCTGATTCAAAACATTAATTTCTATATTTGAAACGGATCCATCTGCTTTAGCTATACCAAATAAATAGTGAATTAGTTGAACACGAACCTCTGGCAACGTTCGCATTTTAATATCTAAACATATTTGTTGTAATGGAATTTCGTCTGAATCGATAAAATGCTTTAAAGTTTTCAAATGAGTGGACGCATAGTTTGGACCAAATTGATTATTTAAAAACAATTTCACATAATCCAACTCTGCCTTCAAAACTTTACGGTCAGCTTTCATTATTGCTGCTGACAAAGCCATTAACATCGTTGGTATATCATTTTGTGATGAACGTTGTTGATAATATTGAAATAAATCATCTGTAGAAAAATTTCTGCCTTCTTTTTGAGCTTTAGCTTTTGATGCACCAATAATATTTGTATAATTATCAATAACATTCCCTATAATAAAACCTAAAACAGCTCCAATAAAATGAATATTGAATAAAAAATACCCTCCAACTGCTAAAATCCACTTAAACAAAATATACGCTTTAAATTAAAAAAAGGCGAGATTATCTCGCCTTTAAAGGTAATTATTTTTTATACTAATTCTATACTTCTGTCTATGAAATGACTCAATGCTTCACCTTTCAACATACCTTGTGACAGTAAAGCTAAATCAGTTAATTGCTTAATCTTAGATGTTTTATCTTCCTCTTTTTCAGCATCTAAAACTTCAGAAATTTTTGCGTGATTACCATTAACTACCATATTGTAAGTTTCAGGAAATGCACCAAAGAATCCTGCGCCACCCAATTTTTGCTGCTCCATCATACGACGAATAAATTCTGGTTGTGTAATTACAATTGGAGCATCATCTGAACTCATACTTTCGAATTGAACGATGAATTTTTCTTTATTTACTACTTGCTCAAATAAAGGTTTTAATTTTTCTTCATCTTCTTTTGAAAGTTTAGAAGGAATCTCTTCATCTTTTTGAATTAATTTATCCAATGTGTCAGCATCAACTCTTGCAAATGTTATGTTTTCAAAAGTTTGTTCCATTTTTGAAACAAAATGAGGCGTCAAAGGTCCTTCTAAATGCAAAACATCATATCCTCTGTCTTTTGCCTTTTTAACAAATGAAAATTGTTCTTCTGGACTATTCGTGTACAAGAAAACAATTTTACCATCTTTATTTGTTTGCAAAGCTTTGATTTTCTCTTGATATTCTTCAATTGTAAAGTATTTACCTTCATCATTTTTTAATAACGTAAATCCTTTTGCCTTCTCAGAGAACTTATCATCAGACAATGAACCATATTGAACAAAAACTTGTAAATCATCCCATTTAGACTCAAAATCAGCTCTGTCTTTTTTAAACATTTCCGCTAACTTATCAGCAACTTTTTTAGTAATGTGAGCAGAAATTTTCTTTACATTTCCATCACTTTGTAGGTATGAACGAGATACATTTAACGGAATATCCGGAGAATCAATCACACCATGTAGTAATGTTAAAAATTCAGGTACGATTTCAGCAACACTATCCGTAATAAATACTTGATTCGAATATAAATTTATTTTATTTCTTTGAACCTCAACGTTTTCTTTAATTTTAGGGAAATATAAAATCCCAGTTAAGTTAAACGGGTAATCTACATTTAAATGAATGTGAAATAACGGACTATCAAAGCTTGTAGGGTATAATTCTCTGTAAAACTTATCGTAATCATCAACTGATAAGTCAACTGGCGCTTTTGTCCATGCTGGCTCAGGATTATTGATTTGATTTGGAACATCAATAGAAATACGTTTTACATTTCCTTTCTCATCTTTTTCACCTGATGGATCTTCAATGTATTCCGTTTTGTTTCCAAAGAAAACAGGACTTGGTAAAAATTTACAGTATTTATTTAAAATTTCAGAAATTCGAGCTTTTTCTAAAAACTCAATTGAATCTTCACCAATAAATAATACTATATCAGTACCTCTATCTTCTTTTTCAATTTCAGTTATCGTAAATTCAGGTGAACCATTACTTTCCCATTGAACAGCTTTAGCTCCTTCATGTCTAGACAACGTTCTAATTTGAACTTTTTCTGAAACCATAAATGCAGAATAAAAACCTAAACCGAAATGTCCGATGATTTGTTCTGCTCCCTCTTGACCTTTGTATTTTTGTAAAAACTCTTCTGCCCCAGAAAAAGCGATTTGATTGATATACTTGTCGATTTCCTCTTCAGTCATACCAATTCCTCTATCTCTAATTGTCAGTGTTTTAGCTTCTTTATCTAAAATCACATCGACTCTTAACTCACCTAATTCACCTTTAAATTCACCATTTGAAGACAAAAAGCGTAATTTTTGACTAGCATCAACTGCATTTGAAACTAATTCTCTAAGGAAAATTTCATGATCTGAGTATAAGAATTTTTTAATAATTGGAAAGATATTTTCCGTTTGCACATTAATTTGTCCTGTTCTCATATTTTTTCTAATTCAAAAATTTATGATTAAACTTTCTTCAATCACTATGCCATTTGAAGAATACTGACAAATAGTCATACTCTGTTTAATTTTAGTCATTTTATATTACAAACTTTTTGATTATTTTTGAGAAGTTTATGGAGTTTATTTTACCAATATTTTACATTTTAGCATTTTCATTATTGCTATGGTTTTATAAACCATTAAAATTTAATTCATTACCTAATTGGATTCCAATAATTGGATTTATTATTAAAATTTTTATTGGATTTATTTTCCTTCAAGTTTACGTTTATAATTATCCTAAAAATATTATTCCATCAGATTCAATTCGATTTTTTCATGACGCAAAAGTATTGAATGGTGTTTTCTTTACATCTGAAAAAGAATACTTTAAACTATTGTTAAGTATTGGAAATGAGAAAGAGCAAATCAGACAATACTTAAGCGAAACGCATCTTTGGGATTCAGGAAGACTTTCTATTTTAAATGATTTCAGAAATGTTATTAGATTAAATAGTTTAATTTATTTCATATCTAACGGCTCAGCTTTTATTCATGTCATTTTCATGAGTTTCCTTTCCTTTATTGGAATTCAACAAATATTTAAAGCAATTTGTCCAATTTCAAAAGTGAAACCTGTAGTTATTTTTGGCCTTTTATTGTTTATACCTAGTATGCTTTTTTGGACATCTGGTATATTGAAGGAGCCTATAGTTTTACTAGGTATCGGATTACTATTAAGAGTCATCTTTTATAAAGAATCAATAAAAAGTAAAATCCTACCATTTTTAATAAGTTTTATAATTTTGATTGGCTTTAAACCTTATTTACTTTTATGTCTTATTCCTGCCTTAATATTTTCATTACTTAATAAATACATATTTAACTATAAGTATTACAAATCGATCATAAGCATTATTCTGACAACTTCAGTTATTATTTTATTGATCCCTAAAACAGTTAATCAAATCGTTCACTACGCATACAAAAGACAAACTAATTTTGCTTTATCTGGAAAAGGCGGTTTAATAATAGAAGGCAATTCATGTTTTTATCAAATTGAAAAAAATTCAGAAAAAAACATTGCGATTGACAAATTAAATCATACAGCTAAAATATTAAAGTCAACACAAGCCATTTGTTATTCAAATGATTACATTAAATTACCATTTAGAGTAACACTAAAACCAAATGTTCATTACTATAAGATTAAATCAAACGAACCTCCTGCAAATAGTTACTTTGAGTACTCATCTATTAATAATTCAACAACTCAATTAATAAAGAATATACCTGAAGCATTTATCAATGCATTGTTTCGACCATTTATAACAGATTCTAATAGCAAGTTAAAATATCCTGCAATAATTGAAATTTTAATTGTTTTCACTTTTTTTCTAATTGCCTTTTATTACCGTCGAACTCTTTCAAAAGAAATGTTGAATACAATCTTAAGCATCATTTTATTTGCAATAATATTGTTACTTCTAATTGGATGGATCACCCCTATATCAGGTGCAATTTTTAGATATCGATTCCCTGTTCAATTAGCTTTAGTAATTATTGGAATTTTATTAATTGACCCTGCTAAAATCAAGCAACTTTCATTTAATAAAAAAGTGAAAAATGTTTGAGGCTTTCTATTTTTCGCTTCTTTTTTGTGGATTATTCTTTATCATTCTCAAATCCCGTTTTTTTCAAATTGAAGAATTAAATAAATGGATTTTCCCAT